>JASHVY010000360.1 GCA_030044345.1 Acetobacteraceae bacterium
ACCTTGTCGTACCATTCCATGAAGCGGCGATGATCCGCGGCCGAGAAGAGCTCCTTCTCGATCGAGAGCTCGCGGATGGCGGCTTCGAGGATCGCGAACTCGACGGCTTCGCCGCGCTCCTCGATCGGCTTGTGAGCATTGTCATGGTCGTGGTCATGCTCGTGTGTCGTGCTCATGACGGGGATTCCTGTTGCAGGACAGTTACGAAGCGGGGGCGAGCCAGCGTTCGGAGAACTCGGTCTCGAGCGTGTCGAGCGGCGCGCCACCATAGTCCGGCCAGAGATCCTGCTGGCGGAAGCGGACGATGTAGAAGGGCTCGCGGCGGCCTTCATAACGGCCCCACGCCTCATCCTCCGGGATCACCCATTCCGGGCGCAGCGACACCACCACACCGGTGCGCCCGCGCGTGTAACCCTGCGTGCGGGTGTGGAAGACGGGCGGGATGTCGCGGACCGTGACCCGGTCTCCGATCCTGAACCTGCTCATGCCGCGATCTCCTCGCGGGCGCGGACTTCCTCCATCTTGGCGAGCAGCTCGTCCGGCGTGATCAGGCCCTTGTCGAGCAGCATTTTTGCAGCGGCGAGCAGCCATCGTGCGTAATAGGGCGTGCCGAAATAGAGCGCCTCCCCCAGATCGTTCTCGCGCCGGCGGCGTTCCTCGCTCACCCAATGGCCGCGCCAGGCGAGGCACTCCGCCGTGCAGTGCGTGCTTTTTTCCCAATGCGCAGGTTTGTGAAGGGATTTGTCGATCGGGCCGTCGGGTTGGCCGCCGACATCGTGAACCACATGCAGAAGCGCCTCGGCGCGTGTCTGCGAAATGCTGAGCGGCAGGTTCGCCACGCCATGCTCTGCGGGCGCGTGGGACCTGACGCATTCCATCAGCGCCGCATAGGCACTCGACGATTTCGTCCCCATCGGAAACTCCCGGTAGCGATTGGTGCGGGGATATTCCAGCCAATCGTTCCGGATGGGAAGATGCGGAATTTGGCGTCCCGGGGAATCGGCGGAACCGGGTGCCGGCCGATCCGCCGCGACCTTACGGATCTTGCCCTATCGCCGGGGTTGCGATCGTTCCAGGTAATCGGGGTTGAGCGCGGCCGAGACGGCGAGGGCGGCGGCGCCGATGGCCGCCGCATCCCGGCCCAGGGCGGCGCGGCGCAGCCGCTGCGCGGCGGGGCGGTTGCAGGTGACAGCGACCGGCAAGGGCTGGATCCGCTCCATGAAGAGATCGAGGAGCCAGCCGGGAAAATCGCCGCCGAGATAGATGGTCTCGGGATCGAACATGTTCTCGACGATCGTGATGCCCATTCTGAGCGGCTCGATGGCCTCCCCGATCCATGTCTCGATGACGGGATCATCCGGCTTCACGAAATCCTCGAACGCCTCCATCGACTGGAGGGTGATGTCATGGCGCGCGAGATGATGCAGCGCCGAATCGAGAGAGACATAGGTCTCGAGGCAGCCCTGCTTGCCGCAGATGCAGGGATGGCCGCCGGGCCGAACGACGATATGCGCGATCTCCCCGGCATTGCCGGCCGCGCCCCCCATGATCTGTCCGTTCACCACGAGGCCCGTGCCGATGCCGTTGCCGATGAAGACATAGACGAAATTCTCGTGCCGCCGGGCATCGCCGAACCGCCATTCGGCCATCGCGGCCCCGGTGCCGTCATTGGCGAGCATGACCGGAAGAGCGAGCCGCGCCTCGAGCATCGGGCGGACAGTGAGTCCGTCCCAGCCGGGCAGGCGGGTGGGCCAGAGCCCGGCAACCCCGAAAGGCCCCGGCATGACCAGCCCGACACCCATCAGGCGCGCCCGGGCGATTCCTGATTCCTCGTAAAAAGCCTCCACGCTGCGGGCGATTTCATCGACCGTGCCGGTGACGTCGCTCGTCTCGAGCGGCCAGGTCCGGCGCTGCCGCACGGAGCCGACGAGGTCGGTCAGGACAGCGGTGGCACGGCCATGATCCAGATGCAGACCGATGGTGAAGGCGCCTTCCGGATTGAGGTCGAGCGGGGTCGAAGGCTTGCCGATGGCGCCGGTGCGCGCCGCGCCCTCGCGGATGAGGCCCATGCCGTCGAGCTCGTCCACGAGGCTGGAGACGCTCGGCTTGGAGAGCGTGGTGAGGCGCGCAATGTCGGAGCGGGAGAGCGGCCCATGAAGCCGGATGCTCTCGAAGACGACCCAGAGATTGACGAGTTTGCCATGGCTAACATTTGTAGCCCGCATTCGCATCGGCGACTCCGTTTCAAGTTAGTTAGTTTAACAAAATATCTTGACGGTAGAAAACCGCTCCCCCACCCTGGGGGCAACAGGACGCCGTACGCCGAAGACGGAACGATCCTCACAGGGAAAGGCCCCTCGGGAATGGCCCCCTGGGGAATGGCCCCCCTGGGGAATGAACGGGAATGAACCCAGGAAACGGCACAGGAGATCGCCATGAGAGACGACATCACCCATCTTTTCTCCCGGCGCACATTGTTGCAGGGCGCGGCGGGCGCCGCCGCGATCGGCGGCTTTTCCGGCCTCGCATCGAGGCCGGCGCGGGCGGCGGAGACAGCTCTCGACGTCTTTGCGCCGCTGCCGCCCGATCCATCGCCGCCGGGCGCGGCCAAGTTTGGAGAGGCGGCGTTTGCCGCCTGGCAGCAGGCCCATGATGCGAAGGTGAAATATGAGCTGCTGGCCTGGCCGCAACTGCATGACCGCATGGCGACGGCGTTCGCCTCCGGCACGTCCGAATGGGACGTGGTCTATATGTGTGCATGGGTCCCGGAATTCATCGATTTCATCGTGCCCTACGCCGACAAGCTGCCGCCCTCGACCGTGGCGGACATGCCGGTCTCCAGCTTCAAGACGGTGACCTGGGATGGCAAGCGCTATGGCGCCGTCTTCACTCTTTCGCTGCTGACGCTTTTTTACAATACCGAGCATTTCGAAATCGCAGGATTGAAGGAACCGCCGAAGACCTGGGACGATCTCAAGCGCTATACGAAGGAGCTGACGCGCGACGGCCGCTATGGCTGGGTGCTCGATTACGCCGATTCCGCGGGCATCGGCGGCACGGCCTCCTACTGGATGTGCTTCCTCCAGCAGGCCGGCGGAACGATGTACGGCCCGGACGGCGAGCCCGTCTTCAATTCGGATGCGGGCGTGGCGGCCCTTCAGATGATGATGGACCTCATGAAGCTCGGCACCGATCCGGGCTCGATGTCCTATGCCGGGATCAATGATGCGACGAATGTGCTGCTCGCGGGTCGCGCCTCGATGATGATGAACTGGCCCTATATGTGGAAGCCGGCCCAGGACCCGAAGCAATCGAAGATCATCGGCAAGCTCGGCGGCGCCATCCTGCCCGCGGGCCCGGCCGGCAGCGCCTCGATCGACGGGACGGATGCCTGGACCGTGACGGCGACCTGCAAGGATCCGGCGCTCGCGACCAAGCTCATCGATTTCTACCTGAGCCCCGAGGTGCAGAAGCGCCAGGCGCTCGATACCGGCTGGCTTCCGATCCGCATTTCCGTGCTGGGCGATCCGGAGGTGCAGAAGGCGCTGCCCAACGCCTCGATCGTGCTCGAGCAGGCGAAGCACCCCTACAACAGCTTCGTGACGCAGAACTACAACCAGATCACCCAGGCGATCGGCACGGAGATTCAGAAGGCGTTGCAGGGCCGGCAGAGCGCCAAGCAGGCGATGGCGAATGCGAGCGAGCAGGTCACGCAGATCATCAAGCATAGCTGATTGATGGGTTCCAGCCTGACCGTCGTGCGTGCCGGGGCATCGGCGCGGGCAGAGCCAACCGGTCGCTCCGTTTCAGGAACGTTCGAACAGCGCCGGCGGAGGGTGGGAATAGGATTCGTCCTGCCCGCCCTCCTGGTTCTGGCGGCCGTTCTTGGTTTTCCGATCGTGCAGTCCCTTCTGCTCGCCATGCAGCATGTGCGGCTGGCGGCCGGGCACATGCATGTGCGCTGGATCGGGTGGGAAAATTACACCGATCTTCTGGCGGATGACAGTTTCGTTCTTGCCCTGGCCAATTCGATCTTCTTTTCGCTCGGCGAGGTGGTGCTGGTCACGTCGATCGGCCTGGGCGCGGCCCTGCTGCTCAACCATCGGCTCGGACGGTTCGGCATCTTGCGGGTGCTGCTCATCGTGCCCTGGGCGATCGCGCCGGTTGCCAATGCCGTGCTCTGGAAATGGATCCTGAACGCCAATTACGGCGTGCTGAATGCGGTGCTGAAATCCCTCGGCATCATCGATCATTATGTGGTCTGGCTCGGCGAGCCGATGCGGGCGCTCACTCTGCTGCTGCTGGTCGATGTGTGGAAATCGGTGCCCTTCATCGCACTCCTGTTCCTCGCCGGCTTGCAGCGCATTCCGCGGATTCTCTACCGGGCCGCGGTGCTGGACGGGGCCAATGGCTGGCAGCGCTTTCGCTTCGTGACCCTGCCGGGCCTGCGCAACGCGATCACGATTGCCGTGGTGTTGCAGACCATCTGGTCGCTCAGGGTGTTCGATCTCGTCTTCGTGCTGACGCGGGGCGGGCCGGCGGACGGCACCGTGCTTCTGAATTTTCTCGCCTACCGCGTGACATTCAATTTCCTCGATATCGGATCGGGCGCGGCCATCGCCAATGTGATCTTCGCGATGAGCTTCCTGCTCGCCATTCTCTATATCCGGCTTCTGCAACCGACGAAGCGGGAGCCGGCTTCATGAGCGCGCTGCGGGGAAGGCTCGGCGCACGGCTCGGCCCATGGCTCTGCGACGCCGGGGTGATCGTAGCGATCGGCGTCTTCGTCGTCTGGTCCATCGCGCCGCTGGTCTGGCTGGTGCTCTCGAGCATCCTGCCGCAGCTTTCGCTCATCGCCCGGCCGCCGCAAATCTCACCCGTTCACTGGACGCTCGACAATTACGTCACTGTCATCGGCTCGGCGGCGGCGCTCGGCCAGGGCATGCTGAACTCCTTCATCGTCGCGAGCTTCACCACTGCGGTGGCGCTGGCGCTCGGCGCGCCGGCCGCCTATGCGCTGGCCCGGCTTTCGGTGCCGCGCTCGGACGCGGTCGTGCTCCTGATCCTGGCAACCCAGATGCTGCCGGCCATCGCCATCGCCATCCCGCTTTTCATCGTGATCGCCCGGTTCGGGCTGATCGATACGCGGCTTGCGCTGATCATCGTCTATCTCTCCTTCAACCTGCCGATCGTGATCTGGATTCTGCGCGGATTCTTCCTTGGCATTCCCGTCGGCCTCGAGCGGGCCGCGGCGGTGGATGGGGCCGGCGTCATTCGCACCTTCTGGATGATCGTGCTCCCGATCTCGGTGCCGCCGCTCTGCGCCGCGGTGGTGTTCGCCTTCATCGAATCCTGGAACGAGTTCTTCTTCGCCCTTATCCTGACGCGCCAGAACGCTGAGACGGTGCCGCTGGTCATCGCCGCTTTCGCCGGCCAGTACCAGACCGTCTTCGGCCAGATGATGGCCGCGGCCGTCATCAGCATCGCCCCGGTCATCCTCCTCGCCATCCTCTCCCGCAACCATATCGTGCGCGGCTTCGCCGAAGGCATGCTGAAAGGATAGGCGCGATGGCGCACGTGGAGCTTCAGGGAATCAGCAAGTCCTACGGCCATGTCGTCGTGTGCCGGGATGTCAATCTCGAGATCGAGCAGGGAGAATTCGTGACCCTGCTCGGCCCCTCGGGCTGCGGCAAGACGACGACGCTCAACCTGATCGCGGGCCTCGATGACCCGAGCTCGGGGGATATCCGCATGGAAGGGCGCCGGGTCAACGCGCTTTCGCCGGTGCAGCGCGATGTTGCGATGGTGTTTCAGAACTACGCGCTCTACCCGCATATGACGGTGGCCGAGAATATCGGCTTCACCTTGCGGCTGCGCGGGATCCGCAAGGCCGCGATCCGGGCGCGGGTGGAGGAGGTGGCGGCATCGCTCGAGCTTGGCGATCTGCTCGGGCGGCTGCCGGCGCAGCTTTCCGGCGGGCAGCAGCAGCGCGTCGCGATCGGCCGCGCGCTCGTGCGCGAGCCAAAGGTCTTTCTTTTCGATGAGCCCTTCTCCAACCTCGATGCCGCGCTGCGTCTCAGGATGCGTGCCGAGGTCAAGGAGCTGCATCAGCGGCTCGGCGTGACCTCCATCTTCGTCACGCATGATCAGGAGGAGGCGATGTCGGTCTCCGACCGGATTGCCGTGATGCATCATGGCCGTGTGGAGCAGTTCGGCACGCCCGAGGAGATCTATGCGAGCCCCGCGACCCGCTATGTCGCGACCTTCATCGGCAGCCCGCAGATCGAGCTCTTCACCGCGGTGATCGAGCGCAACGGCGATGAAGCAGCCCTTCGCATCGGCCCGGCGCGGATCGATCTGCCGGCCGAATCGTATCCGGGGCTGGCGGAGGGGAGCGCGGAGGGGAGCAAGGTCGAGGTCGGCATTCGTGCGGAACATGTGGCCCTGGCCGATCGCGGCATCGCGGCGACGGTGCGGCTGGTGCAGCCGGTGGGACCCTCCACCCATGTGACGCTTGATTGGGAGGGGGGAACGATCGTTGCCCGCCTCAACGGCTTTGCCCGTGTCGAGCGGGGAAGCCGCGTGCATCTCGATCTCGACACGCGGCACCTGCTGCTGTTCGACCGCAAAACGGGCCAGCGTATCGCCGCGCACTGACCAGCGACGTCTTTTCCTTCCATAAGCTTCGAGCCGGAGAACCGCAATGGACACGCACCTTCCCAACGCCACGGTTGAGCAGGATGTGAATTTTCATATCCATTCACAGACGAATCCCAGCACCTTCGAGAAGGAGGGCCCGATCATCGTCGTGGAAGGGGAGGGCGCGCGCATCCGCGATGCGGCGGGCAAAACCTATCTCGATGCGATGGCCGGCCTCTGGTGCGCCTCTCTCGGCTTCGCGAATGCGCGGCTCACGGAGGCGGCGTACCGGCAGGGAAAGAAGCTTGGCTTCTATCATACATTCTATGGCCGCACGACGGCCGAGGCGGCGGAGCTCGCCGAGAAGCTGGTCGAGCTGACCGGCATGGCGGGCGGCCGCGCCTATTTCGTCACCTCGGGCTCCGAGGCCAACGAGACCATGGTGAAGCTTGCCTGGCTCTATCACAGCGTTCGCGGCAAGCCCACCAAGCGCAAGGTGATTGCCCGCAACGGCGCTTTTCATGGCTCGACCATCGCTGCCGGCTCGATGTGCGGGCTGAGCTTCATGCACCGCGAGTTCGGCCTGCCGATCCCGGGTTTCCTGCACACGCTCGCGCCGCATCCCTATCGCGTGCAGCGGCAGGATGAGGATGATGCGGCTTTCGTGCAGCGCCTTTGCGACACGCTGGAGGCGGAGATCCTGGCGGAAGGGCCGGAGACCATCGCCGCCTTCATTGCCGAGCCCGTCATGGCCGGGGGCGGGATCGTCGTGCCGCCGGCGGATTATTTCCCGCGCATCAAGGCCGTGCTCGACAAATACGACATCCTGATGCTGGATGATGAGATCGTCTGCGGCTTTGCCCGCACCGGAAACTGGTTCGGGCGCGAGACGGTCAACATGCAGCCGCATATGATGTCCCTGGCCAAAGGATTGTCCTCGGGCCATTTCCCGATCGCCGCCGTGATCGTCGCGCCGGAGATTTATGACGCGCTCGTCAGCTTCAACAAGAATGGCGGCGTGTTCGGCCACGGCTTCACGAATTCGGGCCATCCGGTGGGGGTTGCCGTCGCCCTGGAGGCCATCGCGATCTATGAGGAGATGGGGATCGTCGATCATGTGCGGCGGATGAGCGCGCGGCTGCACGGCCATCTCGATCAGCTTGCATCCTCACCGATCGTCGGGAACATTCGCGGCGCGGGGCTGATGCTCGGTGTCGAGATCGTCGAGAACAAGTCAACCCGGGCGCCGTTTCCGCCCGCACGGCAGATGGGCCCGACCTTCGATCGCATCGCGCTCAAGAACGGGCTCGTCGTGCGCTGCATGGGCGACACGCTCGGCATGTCGCCGCCGCTC
>JASHVY010000361.1 GCA_030044345.1 Acetobacteraceae bacterium
CGCTCGAGCCGTTGCGAATCGCGCCCCATCGCGGCCCGGCGCGCAAGGGCCGCGAACGCCGCGGGATCGATGCCGACGGGGATGGCGTTGGCACGCGGCGCCACCGCCGCCGCCGCCATCGCCTGGTTGAGATGCGCGGCATCGCGCGATGTCTGCACGCCGATCACGTCATAGGCATCGAGCGTCTGCAGCAACTGTTCATAGTGCGGCAGGGCGTTGAACACCTCCGGCGGGGGAAAGGGCACATGGAGGAAGAAGCCGAGCGGCATGGTGACCCCGAGCGTGCGCAGCGCCGCGCCCATCGGGATCAACTGATAGTCATGCACCCAGACGAGATCGTCGGGATCGAGCAGGGGCTCGAGCGCGCGCGCGAACGACTCGTTCACCGCAAGATAGCGTGCAAGGTCGGAGCGCCGGTACTCGGCGACGCCGGTGCGGTAATGCAAGAGCGGCCAGAGCGTGCTGTTGGCGAAACCGAGATAGAAGCCCCGGTAATCGTCCTCCGAGAGATCGACGGTGACGAGTTCCGCCCATCCCGAGCGGGTCACCGTGGGAAAGGGTTCGGCCTCCCCCGGCACCGTCTTGCCCGACCAGCCGAACCAGAGCTTTCGCCGCCGCGGCATCGCATCGCGCACCGCGACCGTGAGGCCGCCGGTAGCCGAGCTTCGCTCCTTGGACATCGGCACGCGATTCGAGACGATGACGACCCGCCGCATCATGCGCCCATCTCCGCCTCTTCGGGGGAAGAGGCGAGGCGCGCCAGCCAGGCACGGACGCCCGCGGCATCGCCGAACGTCTCCTGCACCCGAAAGCCGAAACCACCGGCATCCCGGGCGGCGCGGATGCCATCTTCATCGGTGGCGTCGTCGCCGATGAAGAGCGGCACCCGGCCGGCGAAGGGCGGCACACCGAGCAGCGAATGCACGGCGTCGGCCTTGCTCACCCCACGCGGCCGCACCTCCCAGGCCATGGCGGCGGGAAAGATGCCGAAGAGCTCCGTCTCCCCGTCCAGCAGCGCCGTGAGCGCGCGCCCGAGCTCGGGTCCGGCGTGCGGCGTTTGCCGGTAATGGAGCACGAACCCGTGCGGCTTGTCCTCGAACACGACGCCGGGATGGGCGGCTGCGAGCCGCGCTGCCGCCTCCCGCCATTCCGGGGGCAGCGCCGGCAAAGGCGGGCGTTCGAGCGGCGCATCCGCCGCGCGCCGGATCGCCCCCCCATGCTCGCCGGCGATGGCGAAGACAAGCCCGGGGAAGAAGGCGGCCACCGCGCCGACGGTGCGGCCGCTGACAATGGCGAGGGCGCCGCGGAGGCGCGCACTCAGCCGGGCAAGCGTTGCCGGCAGCGCAGGCGGCACACGCACCGCATCCGGCGAGGCGGCAAGATCGAGCAGGGTGCCGTCGAGGTCCAGCAGCACCGCCAGCCTGGAAGGCGGCGGGAGCGGCGGGAGCGATGGGGCGATGTCAGGCGCGGAAGACGGCTGCATCCCATGCATGTAATTTTGTTTACCTGCCAATGCCAGGGATTGAACATCTATAACGCCCCTGGCCCGCCAGTTCTGGATGATTTTTCAGAAACGTATCCAGATGATTTATCGAGGCTCTGGAGCTGATTTCCCTATCCACAACGTCTTGCAAGAAAAAATTTCAATACTGCCGTTCTACCGGCAACCGGTCACACGAACATCATAGATCGGGTGCTCGAAGACCGAGACGCTCGGCTCGGCGGCGAGCAGCCAGCCGTGAAAAGGGGCAATCGCCGGATTCTTGTCGGTGACATTGATATAGACGGCGGCGTCCCGCTCCTGATCGGGCGGCCGCACCAGGCACGAGGCCACCGCAATGGTGATTTCGCCGACCGTGACGGAGGCGCCGACCGCGACGTCACGTGTCTCGTGCGTGGCGTCCACCTTGTCCAGGATCTGCAATTCGGCGGTGTGGCGCGGCAACCATTGCGGTCCCGGTGGAGGCGCCGGGGGCGATGCAGGGGCGGGTGCTGCCGGGTTGAGTGCCGGAGAGGGAGCAGGAGATGGCGCCGGGGATGGCGCCAAAGAAGGCGATTGTGTCGTTCCGGGCGGCGGCCCGAGGGGCGTCTCGATGATCGGGGGGGAGGCAGGCTGCTGGGCGTGCAGGCCGGCGGGAATGGCGAGAAGCAGGAGCAAAAACGGGGCTCCGGCCCTCGCCGCCCGATGGAAACCCCTCATTCGCCGGAGTTTGGGTGCTTCGGGGACTCGAGCCCGTCCACCATCTCGCGCAGGAGCCGGCGCATCGCCGTCTCGTCCACACCCATCAACATTGCGTCCTCGAACGTGTCCCTGAGAATTTCCGCAAGCTCGGCGTGATTTTCGCCGAGCACGCGCAGCTTCTCACGGCACGAGACCGGGGTGCCGTCGCTCTGTGGCCAGATTGCGGGCGGCGGCGGGATCACGGCTTGCCTCCGGCGCCATTTCCACTGGTGGAGGGGGCGCTGGTGGAGGGTGCGGACTTCTGCTGGCTGCCCGAACCGCCCGAGCCGGTGGAGCCGAAGATGAATTTCCCGAGCAGGCTTTCGATGTTGATGGCCGACTGGGTCGCCGTGATCCGCCCGCCCGGCTTCAGGATGACGCTATCCCCGCCCGGATCGAGCGAGAGATAATCGGATCCGAGCAGCCCCTCGCTCGCCACCGAGGCGCTGGTGTCCTTCGGCAACTGGATATCATGCGTGACCGTGAAAGTGACGTCGGCGAGGAAGGTCTCCGGATTCAGGGATTCCGTCGTCACGGTGCCGACCTTCACGCCGGCGATCCGCACATCGGCGCCGACCGGCAGGCCGGCGACGCTGGTGAAGGTCGCGCGCAGGGGATAGCCGCCCAAAGGCGCCGCACCGGAACGCAGGACCGCATAGGCCAGGAACCCGGCGGCCAGAACCAGCACCACCGCACCAGTTCCGACCTCGGCGGCGTTGTGGCGCGCCATGGTCAGGCTTCCATCGTCACGTCAGGTTCCGGGTGTCCAGGCTTCGTAATCGCCGGTGGAGGGTGCGCGATGGCCGCCCTGATAATCATGCCCGGGCGGACGATAGCTCTCCGGCGTGCCGGTCAGGTTCGGCAGATGCGGCTTCTGCCACGGGCGCTGGTCCCCCTCGGGCAGGGCGGCATCGGTCGTGTAATGGAGCCAGGCATGCCATTCGGGTGGCACCTGGGAAGCCTCCGGCGCTCCGGCATAGGCGACCCAGCGGCGCCTTCTGAGGCCGGGGCGGGCGCGCCGCTCCTCATAATAGCGGTTGCCGGCGGCATCGCGGCCGACGAGGTGGCCGCGGAAGAGGGTGAAAAGGCGCGTGCCGAGATTCATGCTGCCGATATAGTGGCAGGAAAGGCTGCGGTCTATGCGGCCCGTACGAGCAGATAAGTGCACATCCCCCTCCCGGTTCATCCACAGCATTTTGTGGTGCGGAGTCGCTTGACCCGCAAAATGTGCTTGCGAGTCGCAAAGCGCCGGCTAGCATGGTGCACATGAAAACCCCTTCGCAGTGGCATGGCGTGCGGATGCGGCGGACACTCGCGGGCGCGGACGCGGATGCGCCGCCCCGATCGGTGACTTTGCCGGCGTCCTGGGATGAGATGGCGGCCGCGGGCCTCGCCGCCCTGGTGGGCGGGAGCGGGCCGGTGCGGCTCGCTTTCGCGGCCGATGCCTTCATCCGCCCGCTCGCGGCGCGCGCGGCGGCCATCGGTCTTGCCCTGCCGCTCGCCGACCGGCTGCACGCCCTGCTGCTGACGCGGCGCGGGGCGCCGGATGCCGGGCTCTGGCGCCGGGCAGCGGAGCCCGTGCCCGGCTTCGTCCTCAATCTGGCCGCCTTCCATGAACCGGGCGGCGGCTTCGCCATCGCCGCCTTCGCCGAGGCGGTCGAGACCGCCGTGCTGGCGCTGGCGCTCGCGCGGCCCGAAGCGACCCGGATCGCGGTGCGCATCGCGGATCTCGCCGGCCTGCTTGCCGCGCTGGGGCTCGATTACGAGAGCCCGGAGGCGCGGGAGGTTGCGGCAGGGATCGCCGCACTCCTGCGCGGGCGGGCGGAGACGGCATCCGTCCATCTTGGTGAACGGTGC
>JASHVY010000362.1 GCA_030044345.1 Acetobacteraceae bacterium
GGTGCTGCCTCTCATCCTGTTCCATCAGATCCAGCTCATGGTCTGCGCCACGCTCGCCCGCCGCTATGCAAGGCGCGAGGCCCCGCCCAGCGAGCATTCGGCCAGTTCGATTGCAGCGAAGGAAACGATGCCGTCCGCTGAACGGTCACGCCGGAAACGAGCACTTCTCAAGCCTCAGGAGGCCGGATAAAACACGCGTACCGGCTTCGATGTGAGAAATTCTACAGACAAATCATCAAAAACTTTTGCGCGTGGCAAGGCGATCGACTGCAAACCATTTCAAAACGCAACCTGGATGTGACCATCGTAATCACACTTAATCACATGTAATCGCATGCATATTTTGCATGTGCGAAGAGCGTTCATCGGGATAGCGGATCGTCGGCAAATGCACCAAGTCGGGTGCCGAAGGGGCGCGGAATGCACCCCGACGACAAAGACGGAGGTCTTCCGATGAAGAAGAGTTTTCTTGGAGTGGTGCTGACCGGACTGGTGCTCACTGTACCGGCGGTCTTTCAGGCAGCAAGCGCGGGCGAGGTGTGGAACTCCTCACCACCGATCGGCACGACATATGATCCTTCACAAGCGTTCTATGCGTCGGGCTACGGTTCTTACGCAGCGCTGGACGATCAGGACAATGTGCATCTGCGCCCCGCATCGCCGGTGAGCCGTGATCCTGCCGTTGTCGCCGTCCCGCGGGACAGCACGCTGCGGCTCGTCAACGGGACGGGTGGCGGCGGCTGAGCCTGAGGGCCTCTCACTTCGAACGTGACGGAGAATCGCGATTGATTGCTGATAGCTGACGGCTACGGCATATCAGTGCAGGCGCGAGGGATGCGGAAGAGCGCAGACCTCGCGCTTTCCGTACTCGGTTTTTATCGCCCGATCGCGCGATGAGAGATAGCCTGGGAAAGGAGAAGACCGCGAGCGCGGAACGGCGCAGGCCGGGCCGTCCATCGTGGCCGCATTTCTCGCATCCCTGGTCGAATTCGTCGAAGCTTTGACGATCGTGCTGGCGGTGGGTAGCGTGCGCGGCTGGCGTGGCGCACTCGGCGGCAGCGGGGGGCGCGCTCGTGGTGCTGCTGGCGGTGGTCGCGGCGACTGGGACGGGCTCGGCTTCGCCGTCCGTCGCCCGCTCGCTTCGGTCCCCGAGAACACGCTCAAATTCCTCGTCGGTTGCCTGCTCTGCCCTCTTTCGGCACGTTCTGGGTGGGTGAGGGGATGAGCGTCCGCTGGCCGAGCGGAGATTGGTCGATGGTCGGCCTGATCTTCGGGTTCCTGGCGACCGCGTCCGCGGCGGTGTGGCTCTGCCGCGCGCGGGCGCGCAAGCCTGCGTCGGCCGGTGAGGGGATTTGCAATGAAGGGACTGGCGATGATGTGGCTGGAGCGTTGTTTGGCCGAGCGGATTGAAGGCACTCCAGGATCGCTTCGCACGGGGTGCCCCGATCCCAGCCAGGCGCGATCCACTCTAAAGAAAGTCGCGAAGCGCCTCCGCGACCGCCTCGGGATATTCCTCGTGGAGCGCCAACTTGCCGGCGGGGAATTCCTGTGTGCGCACCTGCGGCAGGGTGGCGAGCGCTTTCATTTCCGCCCGTGAACGCGGCGGCGTGCCAGCCCCGTAGAGGAGGAGAACGGGGTCGGTGATCTTGGCCGCCGCGGCGAGGAATTCGGCTCTGCTCCGCATTGGGTCGAGCGCCCCGGCGACGAAGCGGATCGCGGCATGGCGCGCGCCGGGAGCACGGATGACCGCGAGCTTCTCCGCGAGAAGCGCGCCCGCCAGCCACTCCGGGTCCGTATAGACATGGCCGCGCACCATCATGCGCAGCATGAAGCGGTTGACGTTCGCGCGATAGAGCAGCGGCCCGAGAAGAGGAAGATCGCCGGCCTGGACGAGGGCCGCGAAGAGAGCTCGCTTTTCCCCCATCATGGTGGGCAGCGGCCCGCGCCAGGTCGGCGCGAGGAGGCAGAGCCGACCGGCAATGCCCGGCCGCGCCGCGGCCGCGGCGAGCAGATAGCCGCCCGCATGGCCGGCAGCGACCGTGGCGTGGGGGCGCGGGACGATCTCGGCCAGCAGGTGAGCAAGGAACGCCGCATAAGCCTCGGGCCGCCAGGCGCATCGCGGCCGCGGCGCGGTGCCGAAGCCCGGCCAATCGACGGCTACGGTGGTGAAGGAGGGGGCGAGGCGCTCCTGCAAGGGAGACATCTCGCTGCGAGTCGAGATCGAGCTCAGCGCCGGCAGCAGAAGCAGGGTCGGGCCGGCCCCTAAGCGGTTGAGCCCGACGCGGATCGGGCTTCCTTCCCAGCTCCAGGCGATCATGTCGTCCATCGCGTGTCCGCTCTTTCCCCGCTTCTATCGCCGTACAATTGACTCGGAATCCTCACAAGATCGCCCGAGACGTGCATCAGGGTTCGAGAAGCTAGAGCGTGATGACCGAAGGTGGAATCACCGGAGGTCTGAATCACGCGGGAAAACAAATGACGAGAGCGGGATACGTGAGCGCAAGCGAACGCCTCCTGCTCTAATGAGTGCGGGGCCTCTGGGCCTTGCCTGCTGGATCGGCGATGGCCGAGCCGGCAATCTTTCTCACGCGGTGCCGCCGTCTCCGATTCGCCCCGATATCAGGGGCCCTGGCATCAAGGGCGGGGACGGATCTTTGCCCGACGCGGGAAAGGGCTTGTAGGCAAGCGAGAAGGACAGATCAAGGAGGATCGGAAGCAAGCATGAGAATCATCAAGATGAGGCTCATCGCCGTTGGCATCCTCGCCTTGCTCGCCGGCTGCGGTGAGCAGGAACCTGGACGGACGACCGGGGGCGCGGCCGCGGGCGCGGCCACAGGGGCGGGCATTGGCGCGCTGGCAGGCCCGCCGGGGATTCTCGCCGGCGCGGTGATCGGCGGCGGCGCCGGCGCGCTGACCGGCTCAGCAACGAAGCCGAGCCAGGTCAATCTCGGCACGCCGCCATGGAACAACCCCAATACGCGGGTGCCGACACCGAACGGTCCGGTTGGGCCGAATCCCCAAAGCGCACCGGACAGCACCGGGACCACGGGCAGTGGAACGGCCAATATCGGCGGGACGAGCCAGGATCAGGCCCAGTAGCCTGCTTATCAGTAGCCTGCTTATCGGCCTATCGGTGACCGTCGTGCGCGCAGGGCCACATTCGCGACCGTCTTCGCCGTGTCGATGAAGGCGCGCAGCTTGGGTGCGAGGGCGGCGCGGCGGGGAAAATAGAGGAAGAGCCCGGGCTCTTCGATCGCCGCCTGCGGCAGGACCACGGCGAGCCGCCCGGCCGCGAGATCGGCACGGACGAGAGGCTCGAAAAGATAGGCGAGGCCGATACCGGCAAGAGCGAGATCGCGGGCATAGAGCGCGTCGTTGACGATGACGCTGCCGCGGCTCTCGATCGTGACGTCGCGGCCATTCTCGCGAAGCTCCCAGGCATAGAGCCCGCCCGCGCGAATCCGGCGAAAGGCGATGCAGTTGTGCTGCGGCAGCTCGGCAATGGTTTCCGGCCGGCCGTGAACAGCGAGATAGGAAGGTGCTGCGACGATGATCGCCCGGAAGGGCGAGGTCAGGCGCACCGCGACCATGTCCTCGGCGATCATTTCGCCGAGCCGGATACCGGCATCAAACCCTTCGGCCACGATGTCGGCGATGGCATTGTCGATGGCGATCTCGACTCGCACATCGGGGAAGTCCCGTGCCATCCGGCAGACGATATCGGTAAGGACCATCGGCGGAGCGATGCTCGGCGCATTGATCCGCAGAAGCCCGGTCGTGCGGCCTTTCACGGCACGGATCCGCTCGAGGCGCTCGGCAATATCCTGCAAGGCGGGACCTGTGCCCTCGACCAGAACTCTTCCCGCCTCGGTGAGCGCCACGCTCCTCGTGGTGCGCGCGAAAAGCGGAACACCGATCCGTTCCTCGACGAGACGCACGCTGTGGCTGGCGGCGGAAGGGCTCATGCCGAGGGAGGCGGCCGCGGCGGCGAAGCCGCCCCGATGGGCGATGGCGAGAATCACCGGCAAATGGACGAGAAGGTCACGATCCATTCATGAAGAATATCGAATAGTGTATCGCAATTGAACCGGATTAACGTGGAAAGAATTTTTCGCGATCGTTCCTGCCCACGGCAGCGGTTCTGCCGCCGATGGAGAAAAGGGAGCGAACGATGAGCAGCAAAACCGGGCTCGACCGCTACACAACTCTGGGACGCACGGGCCTCAAGGTGAGCCCGCTCGCCCTCGGCACCAT
>JASHVY010000363.1 GCA_030044345.1 Acetobacteraceae bacterium
TGGTGGTAGATCCCTTGAAATTGGAATTCCTCGTCCACCGCGGCGACGAAGGTCACATCGACCCCCGCCGGGTCGCGCGCGAGATCCCGCAGGGCCAGCATGAAGGCGGCGAGGCAGGCTTTGTCGTCCACTGCGCCCCGTCCGTAGAGCCTACCGTCACGCACCACTGGCCGGAACGGATCGGTCGTCATGCCGGTGCTCTGCACCGTGTCGAGATGTCCCTCCCACAACAGGCTGCGCCGTGCGCCGGAGCCGCGCAGCCGGACAACGACGTTCGGCCGTCCGGGCGCCACCGTGTCGAGCATCGCATGAAGCCCGATGCCGCGCAGCCAGTTGGCGACATGCACAGCGAGCGCCTCCTCGCCGAACCACGCGGCTGGCTCCCCCTCGACACGGAACGCGGGATTGACGCTCGGGATAGCGACGAGCGCTGCCAGCAATGCAGAAGCTTGTTCGATCGACGCAGTCATCGGCTCATCGGCTGATATCGATGGTCACAGTCTTGAGGTCGCTCATCTCCAGAAGCGTGTGGCGGCCGCCGGTACGGCCGAGGCCGCTCCTCGTGCCCGCCGCACCGCCGGCCGGAATGTGCATCTCCCAATACGGGCACATCTCGTTGATGTTAACGATGCCGACCTTGAGCCATTCCGCCCAGCGGAAGGCGTGACGGATAGTGGCGGTGAAGATCGAGGCTGAGAGGCCGAGCCGGCTGCTGAGGGCAAGGCGCCGCGCCTCGTCCTCTGTCTCGAATCGCAGCACGGGGGCCACAGGGCCGAACGTCTCCTCTTTGTTGAGCAGCGAGTCGGTGGTAACGGACGTGACTACGGTCGGTTGATAATGCAGCGGGGTCGCGAGATTTGCGGCCCTGCCGCCCCCAGTCATTACCTTCGCGCCGCGCGCGACCGCGTCGGCGAGATGCTGGTCCACCTTTGCGGCACTCGGCGCGTTGTTGAGCGGCCCCATCGTGGTCGCGGCATCGAACGCATCGCCCATTCGGATCTTGCCGGCGACGCGCACCAGCTCCTCGACCAGTGCGTCATGAATCGCGGCATGGGCGAGGATGCGTTCGGTGGAGGTGCAGATCTGGCCGGCATTGGTGAAGCAACCGGCAGCGATCCGCTCCGCTGTGATACGCGGATCGGCATCTTCCAATACGATCGTCGGCCCGTTGCCGCCGAGTTCCAGCAGCAGCGGCTTGCCGGCGCCGCGGGTGGCGATCGCCTGGCCGGTCTCCGAACTGCCGGTGAAGGCGATCGCGTCTGTGCCTGGGCTCGCGACGATCTCGTCTCCCACCACTGGCCCATCTCCGGTTACGAGGTTCACGACGCCATCGGGCACTCCCGCCGCTTCCAGGCATTCTGTAAGCTTCGTTGCGACTAGCGAAGTCGTTGGCGCTGGCACCCATACCATGGCATTGCCGGTCGCGAGGCCGGGGCCGAGATAGTAGATACTCGGCAGCGCCATTGGGAAATTCCACGGCGTGATTACCGCGAACACGCCCTTGGGCTGTAGGAAGCTGAAGGCGCGCTTGTTACGGTCTTCGACTGGGAAGCTCGCGCTTTCCAGCCATTTGATTTGCTCGCCGGCGACGCGGAAGCCGGTCGCGGCAGCGGCGACCTCGCCGAGGGCCTCAGCATGATAGGGCTTTCCCTGTTCCAGGCAGAGCAATCGCGCCAGCTCCTCGCGCCGCGAATCGATCACATCGGCAACTGCGCCGCACAGGCGGGAGCGTTCCCAGACGGAGAGGCCGGCGATCCGCTCGCGCGCCGCTTGTGCCGCTGCGACAGCGCGCCGCGCATCCTCTCGCGTCGCCAGCGGCACGTAGCCGACTCGCTCACCGGTCGCCGGGCTCATGATCTCCAGAAACTCGCCGGACGTCCCGGTTTCCCAGTCCGCGCCGATGCGCATGCGCCCAGCCATCGCACTGTCACAATGAGTGGCGACAGTCAGCCCTTTAATGGTTCGCATATTACGTATCCCGATCGGGTTCGGTGTTGACGAATTCCGCGCGCAGCCGGCAAATCGTCGCAATAGCGCGCTCCACCGCGGCGTCGAAGAGGCGTTGCCCGGCCGCTGCTGAGGCATCGGCGGGGCAACCGATCACCCCCGTCGGATTGATCTCCTCAAACCCACGCCAGACTGTGACAGGGGAGTGAGCGAACAGATGCGGGTTCGGCCAGCAGGATGGGGTGCCGCCCTCCGGGATGCGCGCGCTCCGTACTGCGGCAGGCAGGAGATGCAGCATGAGCGAGGTTTCCAGCGCGCAGGCATGACCGGTGCCGGTCTGGGCGTCGGGCAGGATCGCCTGCGCATCTGCGGCGATCAGGTCAAAATAGGAAAAGGCGGCAGCGCGTACGCCGCTCTCGCCAAGTTCCGCGATCGCGACGGAGAGCGCCGCCCTGTTGCCGCCATGCCCATTCAGCACCACGGGAAAGAACCCTTTTCGCGCGAGTGAGCGGCAGATATCGACGATGACGGCGATGAAGGTCGCAGGGCGCAGTGTGAGTGTGCCGGCAAAACGACTATGATGGGAAGAGATGCCGTAGGCGAGGGGCTCCAGCGCCAGCACACTCGTCTCCCGCACCGCGACCGCGCGCGCCACGGCGCCTGCGATCCAGGCATCGACGCCGACTGGCAAATGCGGGCCGTGCTGCTCCACCGCGCCAGCGGGCAGCAGTGCCATGGACCGACGATCTGCTAGGTCGGCGAGGTCAGGGGAGCTGTGCCAAGCATAGAGATGCGGTCCGGGAAGGTCGAAATGACCGGTCATGCTATGCTCGCGCGGTCGAGACGGTCGCGGCTGAAACGCAATCCAGCATCGGCCAGCAGCGCGACCACGATGATCGCGCCTTTGCAAAGATCGAGGCTGGAGGGACCAACGCCGAAGACGCGTAGTGCGCCAGTGATCAGGCTCACGATCAGCGCGCCCGTTAACACCCCAGTGACCGTGCCGCGTCCGCCGAAGATGCTGGTTCCACCCAGCACTGCCGCAGCGAGCGCGTCCAGCAGCAGCGGGGTGCCGCCAATATTAGGAGTCACCACCGGTACACGGGTGATCATCAGCGCCGCAGTAAGGAAGGTGAACAGCGCAGAGACCAGGTAGGTCAAGATCTGCTGGCGCGACCAGTTCACCCCGGCAAGCTGCGCCGCGGCCGGATCGGAGCCCATCGCGTAGGTGCGCAGGCCGAACCGGGTGTGTCGCATGAGCACCCAAGTGAGCGCCGCGATCATCAGTACCATCACTACGGGATAGGGGATGCCCGCGAGCTCACCCAGCATCATCGCTTGCAGGACCGGATTGGCGACCAGCAGGACTCCATGTTGCGCGGCCTGCAGCGTCGCCCCCTGCACTGCCGCCATCGTCGCGAGAGTCACAATGAAGGGTGGGATGCGGAACAAGCCAATCAGCAGTCCGTTCACCAGACCGAGAACCAGCATCGCGGCGAGACCGGTGAATAGCGCGATCGGCAGGGCAGCACCCCCCACAAGCTGGCCCGCCATCACCACGCTGCAGAGAGCCACTCCCATTCCTGTAGAGAGGTCGATGCCAGCGGTCACCAGGACGACGAAGGCGCCAAGCCCGAGCAGCGCAATCGGTGTTGCTTGAATGACGACGACACGCAGGCTGGCCGGAGAGACGACTCGAGGATCGATCAGGCCGAACACCACGAGCAATGTTACAAGCAGCAGCACCGGGGCGAGGTTGAGCGCACGGCGGACGGTCCTCCCCGTGCCCGCCGGCCACGATCCAGCACCGGTCATGTTCGCCAGTCCGGCACTGTCTCAGAGACGCCAGACTCGACGCTGCACCAGATCGCGTCATTCACCGCGACCGCGCGCATCGCCTCTGTAACGCTGATCACGAAAGGGCGGCGGCTGCGCACCGCCTCGACGAAATGCCGCTGTTCCTCGTAGAGATCTCCCATAATCCGGCCGTTAACCGTTGGCCAATGCAGCCCGTCCGGCAGGCTCCAGGCGCCATTCGCCAAGACGCGCAGACCGTGGTCGCGCACGTCGAGATCAATGACGCCCTTGCTGCCGATCACCTCCGTGCGTGCCCAGATCCCGGTCGGGATGTCGGAGGGCAGCGTCCAGCCGAAATAGAGCTGCCCTGCCGCACCGTTGTTCATCTCGCAGGTGGCGAAGATCGCGTCCTCCGACACGATCCCGAGGCTCGGCATTAGCTTGCGCACGGCACGGGCATAGACGCGCGTCACCTCGGCCCCGCTGATCCATTGTAAGGCGTCGATGTCATGGACGCCGAGATAGAAGCGCACGCTGGACGTGCCATTCATGCGGGTGCCAATGTCGCGGACGGTAAAGCGGCCGCTGCTCGCATGGATCGGCTCCCCGATCCGACCGGCGCGTACAGCTTCCGCCGCCTGCACATAGCGCGGGTCGAAGCGGAGGATCTGCGCGACCAGTAGCCGGCCGCCGCCCTCCTGCTCTGCTGCCGCCATCGTGCGGGCCGTGGCGAGGGTGTGGGCCATCGGCTTTTCCAGCAGTACCGGCTTGCCGGCGCGCAGCAGCGTGCAGGTCACGTCCTCGTGCAGCGTGTCCGGCAGAACGACGATGAAGGCGTCGGCCGCGTCGGTGGCGAGCACCGATTCCACATCCGCAAAATAGCGGGCGCCGTAGCGCGCGGCGGTCTCTCGGCCACGGGCTTCATCCGTCTCCACAACCGCGCTCAACGTCGCGGCGTCCACCCCGGCCAGGCACTGGGCATGGAACTGCCCCATGAAGCCCACGCCAACAATGGCGATCCGAAGCCTATCCATATGCAACCCCCTGCTTCTCTCGGACCGAACCTGCCGCCGCCGAGCCGTGTCCGAAGGCCAATCTCATCACCGCATCCTCCGAGGCGCCGCGCTGCAGTTCCCCTGCGATGCGGCCTTCGTGCATGACCAGCACGCGATCAGCGACGCCCAGTACCTCCGGCAGTTCGCTTGACACCATGAGGATGCCGACGCCCTCTGCCTTTAGCTCCGCGATCAGCGCGTGCAGCTCGGATTTTGCGCCGACGTCGACGCCGCGTGTCGGTTCGTCCAGCAGTAAGACGCGAGGCTTCATCGCGAGCCATTTGCCGATCACAACCTTCTGCTGATTACCACCGCTTAGCGTGCGTACGCGTCGGTACGGCTCCGGCGGGCGGATGCCGAGGCTTGGGATCAGCCGGCGCACCAGCGCAGCAGCGCGCGAGAGTGGCAGCACGCCAGCACGGTTGTGGCGGCCGATCCAGGCAAGGGTAAGGTTCTCGGCGATCGACATGGTGCCGACGAAGCCTTCGAGATGCCGATCCTCTGGCACGTAAGCGACGCCGGCGCGGTTCGCGCCGCGTGTGTCGCCCGGCCGCAGCTCCCGGCTCTCGATGACGATACTGCCGGATTCGTGCGCGTCGAGCCCGGCGATGCAGCGCAGCACCTCCGAGCGGCCGCTACCCATCAACCCGGCGAGCGCCACCACCTCCCCTGCATGCACGACGAGCGAGGCGTCAAGCAGGCGCCGCCCGCAGGCAATCGTCTCCACCGTGACGAGTGGGCGCCCACGCGGCACGGCGCGGTGTGGGAAAACGTTCTCGATGCTACGGCCGACCATCATTGCGATGAGTGCCCTCTCGTCCATTCCAACGAGTGGTCGGTC
>JASHVY010000364.1 GCA_030044345.1 Acetobacteraceae bacterium
AGATCATCGCCCTCGTCGCCGATCCCAAGGTGATCGGCATCGGAGAGTCCGGGCTCGACTGGTTCTACAAGGAGCCATCCCGCGAGATCCAGGAACGGAGTTTCCGCATCCATATCCGCGCGGCGCATGAAGCGGGCGTGCCGCTCGTGATCCATGCCCGCAGCGCCGATGAAGATATCGAGCGGGTGCTCAGCGAGGAGCTTGAGGCGCTCGGCCCGTTCGATTTCCTGCTCCACTGCTTCTCGAGCGGGCGCCGGCTTGCCGAGTTTGCCATCGCCCGCGGCGGCTATGTCAGCTTCTCGGGCATCCTCACTTTCCCGAAATCGCAGGAGATCAGGGATATCGCGCGCGATCTTCCGGCTGACCGCCTGCTGGTGGAGACGGATGCGCCTTATCTCGCGCCGGTGCCGCTGCGCGGCAAGCGCAACGAGCCGGCCTTCGTCACCCATACCGCTGCCGTGCTCGCCGAAGTGCGTGGTCTCACGCCGGAGGGGCTCGCGGATCTCACCAGCGCCAATTTTCGCCGCCTTTTCCGCAAGGCCGCATGAGAATCGTGGTGCTGGGCTGCGGCGCGTCGGCCGGCGTGCCGCTGATCGGCGGGCCGGACGGGCACGGCGATTGGGGCGCTTGCGATCCAAGCGAGCCGCGCAACCGCCGCACGCGCGCCGGCATCATTATCGAAGCCCGTGCCGGCCAGCGCCTGCTGATCGACACGCCGCCGGAGCTGCGCAGCCAGCTCCTCGCCTGCGCGATTCCGCGCGTCGATGCGATCCTCTTCACCCATGCCCATGCGGATCACATCACCGGTCTCGACGACGTGCGCATCCTGAATCGCATCGCGGGCCGGCCTCTGCCGGCCTATGCGGAGGAGAGCGTGCTCGTAGAGCTGGCCCGCCGATTCGACTATGTCTTCCAGCCATGGGATGGGCGCGGCTTTCTCCGCCCCGTTCTCGAAACGCGGGCCGTGGTGCCCGGCGAGACGATCCGCATCGCCGGGATGGATGTCCGCCTGTTCGACCAGGACCATGGCTTCACCCGCACGCTCGGCCTCAGGATCGGCGGCTTCGCCTATTCGACCGATGTGCGCGACCTCGACGAGGCGGCCTTCACCGCGCTGGCCGGCATCGATACCTGGATCGTCGGCTGCTTCCAGCGGCCGGGGCCGCACGCCACCCACGCGCATCTCGAGAAGGTGCTCGGCTGGGTCACCCGGCTTGCGCCGCGCCGGACGGTTCTCACGCATATGGGCTCGGACATGGACTGGGCCTGGCTGGTGCGAAATCTGCCGGCCGGGGTGGAGCCCGGCTATGACGGGCTTGTGGTGAGCCTGTGAGAGGCCGCGACCCTCGCCCCCTTTTGACGCGGCAGGAAGGCCGCGCCAGGGTAAGGTTCCGAGGGGCGGCTCCTGTCACGGCAAAGGAAGACCATGGCCATCAAGACCATTCTCACAGGGCTGAGCGGCGGCACCGCCAGCAAGGGCGCGCTTGAGCTCGCCTGCAGGCTTGCCACCCAGTTCGGCGCGCATCTCGAAGCGCTGCATGTCGGACTGGATGTCGAGGAGCTGATGCTGTCTGCCGGGGCGAGCGGATTCGCGATGCCGGTGGATGGGCGATGGATCGACGAGATCACCGCCGACGCCACGGCAACGGCCGAGAAGATCAAGACAGCCTTCACCGAGGCCGCGGGCCGCCACGGCCTGCCGGTGCGCGCCGCGCCGGAGCCCGGCAAGCCGGGGGCCATGTGGCGCGCAGAGACGGGGGATGCGCCGGTCATCGTCGCCCAACGCGGCCGGTTTTTCGACCTCGTCGTGCTCGGCCGCTCCGATCGTGTCGTCGACAAGCCGCATTCCGATGCGATCGAGCAGACGCTCCTTCAGTCGGGCCGGCCGGTGCTGATCGCGCCGGCGGAGCCGCCGGCCACCCTCGGCGAGGTCATCGCGATCGGCTGGAATGGATCCGTGGAAGCGGTGCGTGCCGTGGCCATCGCGCTGCCGCTCCTGCAGAAGGCGCGACAGACCTTCATCATCGCGATCGGCGAGGATGACGGCGACAGCGCAGAATCGATCCGCGGCTATCTCCGTATGCACGGGGTCGAGGCGACGGTGCGCAACATGCTCAAGATGCCTGCGGTGGGCCCTGGCGGACAGTTGCTCTCGGCCGCCCGGGAAGAAGGGGCGGACCTCCTGGTGATGGGCGCCTATGGGCATGCGCCATGGCGGGAGGCGCTTTTCGGCGGCACGACGCGCGAGGTCGTCGGCATGAGCCTGCTGCCGCTGCTTATTACACATTAGGGCGGGATGGGTGAGCGCGAGCGATCTCCTCTCGCTCTCACACGATCACGCAGCGGCCGGCTCGACGACGCTCTCGATCAGATCGACGATGTCGCGCACGGCAAGACGATCCTCCACGGCCAATGCCTGCACGGCCGCCGTATACATCACCATGTCCTTCGGGCAGGCGACGACGAACAGGCGCGCATCCTTCAGCGCCAATGCCTCCTTGATCCGATTCTCGCTTGGGCGCTCGACGATCCCGGTGTCATCGCCCCAGATTCGCCCACCCCCAGCGCCGCAGCAGAAGCTGCCTTCGCGGCAGCGGCCCATTTCGTGCAGCCGGTAGCCGGCTTTCGCGATCAGCGCACGAGGAGCGTCATAGCCGCCATTGTAGCGGCCGAGATAGCAGGGATCATGATAGGTCACCACCTCGCCGGGACCCGGCTTGAGGCGCAGCCGCCCGGATTCGATCAGTTTCAGCAGCAATTCGGTATGGTGCAGCACCATATAGTCGCCGCCCAACGCGGGATATTCCTGCCGCAGCGCGTTGAGGCTGTGCGGGTCGGTCGTCATGATCCGCCGGAAGTCGCAGCCTTGCAGCGCCTCGATGTTGCTGGTCGCGAGCAACTGGAACAGGCCTTCATCGCCAACCCGTCTGACATCGTTGCCGCTGTTCTGCTCGGCATCGGCGAGGATGCCGAAATCGACACCGGCGATGTTCAGCAGCCTGGCAAGGGCAATCGTCACGCGCTGCGCGCGGGGATCGAAGGAAGCGTAGTCACCGACAAACCACAGGACATCGACCGGCTCCTTCCGCGCGTCCTTGACCTTGAACCCGAGATCCTTTGTCCAGCGCGCGCGCTGGCGGGCCGGCTTGCCCATGGAATTGCCGCTGCGCTGGAGATTGGAGAGCGCGTCCTGCAGGTTCGCCCCAATGCGCGCGTCCTCGACGAGTTGCCGCCGCATCTCGACGATCTTGGGGACATGCTCGATATGCAGGGGACAGACTTCCATGCAGGCGCGGCACGTGGTGCAGGACCAGAGGGTTTCCTCGCGAATGGCATTTCCCAGAAAAGGACCGGCGGCGAGCCGCTGGTCCGCCATCACGCTTTCGCGCAGATCCATGATCAACAGTTTTGGGCTCAATGGCTGGCCGGCTGCGTAGGCCGGACATGCGGCCTGGCAGCGGCCGCACTCCGTGCATGAAGCCAGATCGAGAACATCTTTCCAGGAGAACTGGTCGAGCCTGCTGATGCCGATTTGGCCGCGCGCGGCGGGTGGCGCCGGCAGTGCGCCGCGCGGACCGAGAGAGCGGAAGAAAATATTGGGTATCGCCGTGAAGATGTGCCGGTGCTTGGAGCCGGGGATGTAGACGAAGAATGTCAGCACGGACAGAATATGCGCCCAATAGGCCCAAATCGCGACGACACGTGCATCCGCCGGAGAGAGGCCCGCGGCAGCGAAAACGTCCGCCAGCGCGGAGCTGATCGGCCGCCAGCCCGAAGGCATCTCCCCGGCCATGATCCGGCTGGCGAACTCGGTGAACACGCTGAGAACCACCGCCAGCATCAGCACATAGATGAGCGTGGCATCCCCTGCTTTGGATCCGGTGAAGCGAGCGGGACGCAGGACGAAGCGATGCCATGCGGCCAGTCCCGTCGCGATGATGATCACGACGCCGAACAGGTCTTGCAGCAGCGCAAGCCACGTGTTGCCCCCGATCGGCCGCAGCGAGAAGCCCGGGAAAAACCCTGCGCCGAAATCCGTGATGATGGCCGGCAGCAGCGCCAGGAAGCCGCAGAAGATCATCAGGTGAAAGCTGCCCGAAAAGCGGACTTTCAGCAGGCGCCGATGCTGCCCCACTTCGCGGATGACAAAGCCCAGCCGTTCCCAGGGACGGTCCCACCGCTTCGCCGGCGCAGCGCGCATAGCCGCCATGATGAGCTTGCGTCCGCGGTAGCCCGCAACGAGCAGCGCCGCAAGGATCAGGACGGTCAGGACGGCCGGGCGCGGCATGGCGGATTGCTAAGTTCGGCGTGCAGGCGCTCGGCCATGGCGGGCAATATTTCGAACAGATCACAGGTTGTGCCGTAGTGCGCAATATCGAAGATCGGTGCCTTCGGGTCGGTATTGACCGCAACGATCAGGTCGGACCGTGACATGCCTTCCAGATGCTCCGGTGCGCCGGAGACGCCAACCGCGACATAAAGCTTGGGCTTCACCTTGGTTCCGGACTTGCCAACCTGCCGTGTCTTCTCGAGCCAGCCGCTGTCGACGACAGGGCGGCTGCCGGCGAGCTCCGCGCCGAGCAAGGCTGCGACCTCCGCTGCCGCTTCGATCTTGGCCGCATCCCCGATGCCGCGGCCGACGCACAGAATCTTGTCCGCCTGGGTGAGATCGACACCGCCGACAGAAGGCTGGATCTCTTCCAGAACCCTTGTCTTCAGCGTATCG
>JASHVY010000365.1 GCA_030044345.1 Acetobacteraceae bacterium
CCGTGAGCTCCGGCGCCGACATCTCGGGCTTGAGGTCGTAGGTGGCGACCTTCGGCGAAGGCACGAGGATCCGGTCCTCACCCGCGAAGGGCTTTTCGCGTCCGCCATTCAGGAAATAGGTCACATGGGCATATTTCTCGGTCTCCGCCATGCGGAGCTGCTTTCGCCCCGCATCGGCGACGACCTCACCCAAAAGCCCCTTGAGGGAAAGGGGCGGAAAGATCGTGCCGAGGAAAGGGGCGAGGGCGTCGCTGTATTCGGTCATCCCCACCGCGGCGGCGAAGAGGATCTTCCGCTTGCGGGCGAAGCCATCGAAAAAGGGATCGAGCAGGGCGGCGAGAATTTCGCGGACGCGGTCGGCGCGGAAATTGAAGCAGAGGACCCCATCGCCGTCCTGCATGCCGTGATAATCGCCGATCACCGAAGGCGGGACGAATTCATCGCCCGTGCCGGCCGCGTGCGCGGCCGCGATCGGGGCCAGGGGGTTTTCCGAGCGCGGCGCCTCGCCTTCGGCGATGGCGCGATAGGCCTTCTCCACGCGGTCCCAGCGGCGGTCGCGATCCATCGCGAAATAGCGCCCCGAGACGCTCGCCACCTCTGCGCCTGCGGGAAGCGCTTCGAGAAAAGGGGGAAAGGTCTCCGCCGCGCCCATGGGCGGCGTGTCCCGCCCATCGAGAAAGGCGTGCAGCCGCACTGGGATTTTTTCTTCCGTCAAGACGCGGGCGAGGGCGAGCGCGTGACGCTCATGGGAATGCACGCCGCCCGGCGAGACGAGCCCCATCAGGTGGCAGGCGCCGCCGCTTTCGCGAAGCTTGGCGATCAGCGCGACGAGCGCCTCGGCGCGCGCAAGGCTGCCGTCCGCGATCGCCGCATCGATACGCGGCAGATCCTGCATCACCACGCGGCCGGCGCCGAGATTGAGATGCCCGACCTCCGAATTGCCCATCTGCCCATCGGGCAGGCCGACATCGCGGCCGGAGGTGCGCAGGAAGGCGTGCGGCGCGCTCGCCCACAGCCGATCGAAGACGGGAGTCTTCGCCAGGCGCACGGCATTGTCGGCGGTTTCCTCCCGCCAGCCCCAGCCATCGAGGACCACGAGCATCACCGGCCGCGGAACGCGCCGCACCTCCGTCCTTTCCCCGCTCATTCCCCCCTCATTCGCCCCCTGGGCTCATTCCTTGGTTCCGGGCCGGCGGCGGAAAGCGTCCAGGCTCACGACCTGCGGCGACTCGTCCGCCTCTTTCTCCGGCTCTGTCTCCGGCTGGGGCGGCGGCATCTCTTCCGTTGGCGGCGTGGAGGGCGCGGCGTCCGCCTTTTCGGCAGGCGCGGGCTTGAAGCTCAGGCCGAACTGCACCTCCGGATCGACGAAGGCGGTCAGCGCCGCGAAGGGCACGACGAGCGTGGCGGGCACGCCGCCGAACGAGAGGCCGACATGGAATCTTCGCGCCGCTTCGTCCACGGCGAGATCCCAGAACTGGTGCTGGAGCACGATCGTCATTTCCTCGGGGAAGCGCTGGCGAAGATGCTGCGGCAGCTCCACCCCGGGATGGAAGGTGCGGAAGGTCAGGTAGAAATGATGCCCGCCGGGCAGGCCATGCCGCGCGACATGGGCGAGTGCCGCCACGGCCACGCCCCGCAACGCCTCGGCGGCCCAGCTATCATAGGGCAGGAGACTCTGGTTTGCCGGCGCTTCCTTCTCGTCCATCCGCTCGTTCCCGTGACTCGGCCGTTTCAATAGCCCTGTCGTGCAGGGCGCCAAAGACAAAGATGGAGTCAGGCGGGCGATGGGGAAGTGGGGGGCTTCTGTTGCCCGGTGCCCCCCGAACCGCGCTTATCGGTGCTTACGCAGCGACAGCGAGCGCCACATTGTCGTTGGCACTTATCAATCGGCCCGATAACGGCGGTACCATGCCGGGCAAAAAGTGGGTCTTTACCACGCGTGTCGAGCCTGTTTCGCCCCCGTCTGGGCCGCCCCCTGCGGCAAATGCGCCGAGGTTGCGGAAACTGGTGGAGGCGCCGGGCACTGCCCCCGGGTCCACGTCGCTTATTTCACGCACCGTTTATCGCCATAGCCGGCAAGCCGGCCCCTGCAATATAGGGTGCGCCCGCCCGTGATGGAAGGATCGTTCATGACCGTGACCCCGGAGCAGGAAGCCGAGATCCAGGCTGCGCGGGAAGAGCGGAGCATGACGCTTCGCCGCAGCGTCCCCGCGCTGGAGGCGCTGCTCCACCGGCCGCTCTCCGTCCTCGATCACGGGTTCGTCCGGGTGATCGACTATATGGGCGATGATGCGGCGATCGTGCAGGCGGCGCGGGTTTCCTACGGCCGCGGCACGCGGAAGGTGAGCGAGGATGCGGGCCTGATCCGCTATCTGATGCGCCATCGTCACACGACGCCCTTCGAGATGTGCGCGATCAAGTTCCATGTGAAGCTGCCGATCTTCGTCGCCCGGCAGTGGATCCGCCATCGCATGGCGAGCGTGAACGAATATTCGGCGCGCTATTCGATCCTCGACCGCGAATTCTATCTCCCCGCGCCCGAGCATCTCGCCGCCCAATCCGCCGCCAATCGCCAGGGCCGCGGGGAAATTCTGGACGAAGCCGAAGCCGCCTTCGTGCTCGCCACCCTTCGAACCGATGCCGAGCGTGCTCATGCCGATTATCTCGCGCTGCTCAACGATGAAGCCGAGTCGCCCGCGCCCGATCCTGCCCGGCGCGGCCTTGCACGCGAGCTCGCGCGCATGAACCTCACCCTCAATACCTATACGCAATGGTACTGGAAGACGGATCTGCACAATCTCCTGCACTTCCTCGAGCTCCGGGCCGATGCGCATGCGCAATACGAGATCCGCGCCTATGCCGAGCGGATGCTGGAAATCCTCGCCGCCTGGGTTCCACTCGCCTATCAGGCCTTCCTCGATTACCGGCTCGGCGCCGCCAGTTTCTCGGCGCCGATGCTGCGCGTGCTCCGGCGGATGCTGGCGGGGGAGAATGTGAGCCAGCCGGAAAGCGGGCTCGGCAAGAGGGAATTTTCCGAGTTCATGGCGGCGCTGGGGAGAGAGGCTTGACGAAATATACGCGTATCGCGTATAATTGCCGGTGGATTTGACCTTTGAAATCCTGGAGATCGACGGCAATGGCACCGTTCTTTGCAGGATTTTCGACGGAGCCTTCACGCTGGAGGTATTGGCCGAAATTGTTCTTGAAGGTCGGTGTTGCGTGCTCCACGGCGTTCATGTCCAGGGGGACATAGCGTGATCGCCGAAGGTGGACTCACCGAAGGCGTGAATCACGCGGGAAAACAAATGGCTGGAGCGGGATGCGAGAGCGGGAGCGACCGCATCCCGCTTCAGCGCGAACGAGATCGGGGCGGCGTGGCTTCGCCGCCTAATCCGAATGGTGAAAGAAAAACTCGATGTCGACGAACTCCGCATTGAAGGCGCGGCTCGCACGTCTGGGGCCGGTCCGGGACGCATCCCACGCCCTCTCGTCTTCCGATGAGCGGGTCGTCCTGCTGTTGCGCCGGACCGGAACGCTGGATCGGCCGATCGATCTTGCGCGTCGTCTGACCGCTGCCGGCCTCTCGCTGCGTGCTGCTCACAACGCTCTGAACCGTCTCGCGGAAACCGGCTGGACCGTCTCGGCAGCCGATAGCAACACGGACATCGCCGCGCTCGCCCGCGATCTCGCCCGGATGAATGTCGAGGTTCGGCGTCGCCGCTCGCCCTTCGAGGTGATGGATCGCATTGCCGAGATCAGGAACCGTCATGGTCTTTCGCAGCGCGAGTTCGCCGATCTGCTGGCGCTCGATGTGCGCACGCTGCAGAATTGGGAGCAGGGCCGCAACCGGCCCGATCCTGGCACGGCAAGCCTCGTCCTGTTGTTCGATCGAGCCCCCGAACGGATCGAAGAGCTGCTCTCCGATCCGGTCGTTTGATTCTTTCGCGATGATCGTCGTCTTCGGTTCGGTCAATCTCGATCTGATCTTCCCCCTGCCCGCGCTGCCCGGGCCGGGCCAGACGGTGCTCGGGCCCGATCTTCGGGCCGAGCCGGGCGGCAAGGGCGCCAACCAGGCGATCGCCGCGGCGCGCGACGGCGCCTTCGTTCTTTTCGCGGGCGCGGTCGGGCGGGATGATTTCGCCGCGCCGGCGACCGCTGGCCTTGGTGCCGCCGGAATCGATCTCGCCCGTCTCGCGCGCGTCTCCGCCTCGACGGGCGTGGCGGCGATCGCGGTCGATCCCGCCGGGCGCAACCAGATCGCGGTTGCCGCCGGCGCCAACCGGCTTGCCAAGGCAGCCCAGGTGGAGGACGAGGCGCTCGGCCCGGCGCGCACGCTTCTGCTTCAGATGGAGTGCGATCCGGACGAGACGGCCATCCTGGTCCGCCGCGCCCGCGCGCGCGGAGCCCGCATCCTGCTGAACCTCGCCCCGCCCCGGCCGCTTCCGGCCGATGTCCTGGCTGCGCTCGATCTCCTGCTCGTCAACGAAGACGAGGCCGGCTGGCTTGCCGGAAGCCTTGGCACGGCGGC
>JASHVY010000366.1 GCA_030044345.1 Acetobacteraceae bacterium
TGCCTATATCGATGGCGCACTGGTCAGGACAGGGCCCGAGACCGTCTCGCTCACCATCCGCGGCGATGGGATCGCGCCCGCGAGCTTCTCGGGAAGCGAAGACGATATCGACACGCTGGCCCGCCAGGCGGCCGAATATCTGTTCGCGCGCGCCCAGCCCGTTCTCTACGCCAGCTATCTTCTCGATTCCAATCGGCTCGACGAAAGTCTCAGTTTTATCCGCAACACGTTTCCACGGGTGAGCGACGCGGACCGCGCCGCCCTGGCCAATCTCTGGGGAGAGGCTTTCCTCAACCTGAACCGGGTTGAGGATGCCGCGAACCGCTTCCGTCTGGCCCTTCAGTTCAATCCCCGTGACTGGCGCGCCTGGAACAATCTCGTCGGCGTGCTCGAGCAAACCGAGAGCGAGGAGGCGGCCTATCGCTCCGGCATCGCCATGAAGAAAGCGGCGAGCGGCATCCTGTTCGGCTCCAGACCGACACTTTACGACTATACCAACTTCGCCCAGCTCACGCTCGATCCCGGCGCGGTGATTGCCGGGCTGCTGGCGGACCGCCGCGTGGCGCAGCGCGAAGGGGCGGAGTACGATCTCAGCTCCTGGATCGCCGAGCAGGAGGCGGTGCGGCACGACTGGGCGGCCGTGGAGCGGTATCTGCTGGAATCGCCGGTGTCCGACGTGACAACCCCTTACGATGAACAGGTGCTCGGTGGGCTCCAGGCACTCGAGGCCGGCGATGACAAGGCGGCGGTCGGGATGTTCGAGGCGGCCGACAAATTGTGGCACGCCTCGCTCGTCTTGCAGGCCTATTTTCCGGACTTCGAATGCAATCTCGGCCATGCCTATGCCCTGGCCGGGCGCATGGCCGACGCGCTTGTGTTCTTGAGCGACCCGAGATTCGTGCGCTGCCGGGCGTTCCTCGCCGATGCCATCGACCGCACAGGAAGCTGGCAGGATGCGGAGCGCGCCTATCGCCATGCCGAAGCGGTCGCACCCGATCTCGCCTTCGCTTACGCGCATGAGGGGATGGCCCTCCTGCGTCACGGCAAGATCGCGGAGGCGATGGCGCGGCTGGAGATCGCGCATCGCCTTTCCCCGCATTGGGCCGATCCCTTGAAGACGGAGGGAGACGCGTTCGCCGCTGAGGGGAAGTGGGGGCAAGCCCTGCGCCGCTATCGGCAGGCGCTGCGATGGGCCCCCGGCTGGACAGGGCTGCAGGCCGCGCGCGCAACCGCCGCGGCAAAAGCGGGAAGCTGACTTCAGGCCGCGGCGAGCGCACGCTCCAGCGGGAGGGGCGCGAGCCCGAGATCGCGCGCGACGGCCGGATGCGTGATGGCGCTGGCATGAACATTGAGCCCGTCGGCAAGGTGCGCATCCTCGCGAAGCGCCCTTCGCCAGCCCCGATCGGCGATGGCGAGGATCGCGGGCAGGGTCGCGTTGTTGAGCGCCGCCGCAGCGGTGCGCGCCACGGCCCCCGGCATGTTGGCGACACAGTAATGCACGACACCCTCGGCAAGGTAGGTCGGGCTGTTGTGCGTGGTCGGATGTGACGTCTCACAGCAGCCGCCCTGGTCGATCGCGATATCGACGATCACGGCGCCCGGCCGCATCTGCCCCACCACCGCCCGCGAGACCAGCTTCGGCGCCGCCGCGCCTGGCACCAGAACCGCGCCGATCACGAGATCGGCATCGGCAACGGCGGACTCGATCGCGTCGGTGGTCGCGAACAGCGTCTGGATGCGCGCGCCGAAGAGGAGATCGAGTTCCTGGAGGCGGGCGAGCGAGCGGTCGATCACGGTGACCTGCGCCTCCATGCCCATGGCGACGCGGGCGGCATTGGTGCCCGAGACGCCGCCGCCGAGCACCACCACCTTCGCCGCCGGCACACCGGGCACGCCGCCAAGGAGAATGCCCTCCCCATCCTGCTCCTTCTCGAGGCAATGGGCACCGACATGGATGGACATGCGCCCGGCCACCTCGCTCATCGGGGCGAGCAGAGGCAGCCGGCCGTTCCGGTCCGTCACCGTCTCATAGGCGATGGCGGTGACGCCCGAGCGCACCAGCCCTTCGGCTTGAGGCTTGTCGGCGGCGAGATGGAGATAAGTAAAAAGTACCTGGTCCGGACGAAGCCGCGCGATCTCTTCCGGCTGCGGCTCCTTCACCTTGACGATCAGCTCCGCGGCTTCGAACACCGATGCGGCATCGGGCAGGATCGTGGCGCCGGCCGCGCGGTAGGCGGTGTCGGGATAGCCGATCGCCGCACCCGCGCCCGCCTGCACCAGCACCTCATGGCCGTGACGGACCGCTTCGTGCACGCTCGCCGGAATCATGCCGACGCGGTACTCGTGCGTCTTGATCTCCTTCGGCACGCCGATCCGCATCGTCCATCTCCCTGAGATCAATATGGCTTTGGCGGATCGCTTCGCGCCGGAGCATCCCGCGAAAGACGCCCCGTCTCCACCGGAAGCCACATTGAGTGAGGCCGCGGAACGTTTTGTACTAGTTCCGGCTCTTGTCCACCAGACGGTTCTTGGCAATCCAGGGCATCATCGCGCGCAGCTTCTCGCCGATCTGCTCGATCGGATGCTCACCCATCTGCCGGCGCATCGCCTTGAAGCTCGTCTGGTTGACCTTGTTCTCGAGCATCCATTGGCGCGCGAAGCGGCCGGACTGGATATCCGCCAGCACTTCCTTCATCGCCTCGCGCACGCCGGAATCGATAACCCGCGGGCCGGAGACATATTCACCGTACTCGGCGGTGTTGGAGATGGAATAATTCATGTTGGCGATGCCGCCCTCATAGATGAGGTCGACGATCAGCTTCACTTCGTGCACGCACTCGAAATAGGCCATCTCGGGTGCGTAGCCGGCGGCGACGAGCGTGTCGTAGCCGGCCTTCATCAGCTCGACGAGGCCGCCGCAAAGCACCGTCTGCTCGCCGAAGAGATCGGTCTCGCACTCTTCCTTGAAGGTCGTTTCGATGATGCCGGCGCGGCCGCCGCCGATCGCCGAGGCATAGGAGAGCGCGACCTCGAGCGCATTGCCCGAAGGGTTCTGCGCCACCGCGACAAGACAGGGCACGCCGCCGCCACGCTCGTACTCGCTGCGCACGGTATGGCCGGGGCCTTTCGGCGCGATCATGAAGACATCGATATCGGGGCGCGGCTCGATCAGGTTGAAATGGATATTGAGCCCGTGCGCGAAGGCGAGCGCCGCGCCGCTGCGCATGTTGGGGCCGAGATGCTCACGATAGAGATCGCCCTGGCCTTCATCGGGCGTGAGCACCATGACGACATCCGCCCACTTCGCCGCGGCGGATGCATCGAGGACTTTCAGTCCCGCGGCTTCGGCCTTCGCAACGCCCGCGGAGCCCTTGCGCAAAGCGACGACGACCTCCTTGACGCCCGAATCCCTGAGATTGTTGGCGTGGGCGTGGCCCTGGCTGCCGTAGCCGACCACCGCGACCTTCTTGCCCTTGATCAGGTTCACATCGGCGTCGCGATCATAATAGACGCGCATCACTGTCTCCGCTCCTTTTGGGGCTGTCCTTTGCCCATCGACGTGGATGAAAGTCAAGATTGGCGCCCGCGATCCCGGCCCCCTCCGTCTCCTGATCAAGCGCCTGATTTGTTTCCGTTTTCACAGAACTCCCCGGGGCTCGGATCCCGTGTTTCATCGGTAGCCGAGAGAGAGATTTCCTCCCGCCGGCGCGCCCGGCATCGTGCCTCGCCTGCCGCTTCGGCAGGGCAATGACGAGGGGAACGAAATCGCGGATTTCCCGCGCCCGAAGATCATACTTAATCCGGAACGATTCGATCCCTGCATGCGTATGCGTACTCGAACATGGCGTTCAGATGGTTTTCGTTCCGCGCGCGATCGCAGCAACACCGGTGCGCGAAACCTCGGCAAGCCCGAGCGGGCGCATCAGGGCGAGGAAGGCGTCGAGCTTGCCGGTGTCCCCGGTGAGCTCGAAGATGAAGTTCTCGGTCGTCGCGTCGATGACGCGGGCGCGGAAGGCCTCGGCGATGCGCAGCGCCTCGGCCCGCGCCTCGCCTTTTCCGACGACCTTGATCAGCGCCATCTCGCGGGCGATGTGCGGGCCTTCGCGACCGAGATCGGAAACGCGATAGACGGGGACCAGCCGATCGAGCTGCGCCTTGATCTGCTCGATCACCATCTCGGTGCCGGAGGTGACGATGTTGATGCGGCTCTTCGTCCCGGCATCGTCCACCGGGGCGACGGTGAGGCTGTCGATATTGTAGCCGCGGCCGGAGAA
>JASHVY010000367.1 GCA_030044345.1 Acetobacteraceae bacterium
CCCCATCCGTCCAGCCGATGAACCAGGCGTCGCGAAAATCGGATGTGGTGCCGGTCTTGCCCGCGATCGTGCGACCATAGATGGCGGCATTGCGGCCGGTGCCGCGGCTGACGACCGCGGCCATCATCTTGGCCATCATGGCGGCGAGGCTCGAATCGATCGCCGGCGAGGGCTGGGGAACCTCGAGCGGAACGCTCCTTCCATTGGCCTCGATCGCCGTGAGCCCGTGGGGCGTGACGAGAAGCCCGCCATTGAAGAAGCTGCAATAGGCCCCGGCGAGCTGGAGCAGGCTCACATCGCCCGTGCCGAGCGCAAGCGAGGCATTGTCCGGCAGCTTCGTCGTAATGCCGAGCCGACGGGCCACACGGATCACGGTGTCCGGTCCGCCGACGCTGAGCAGAAGCCGCACCGAGGCGGTGTTGAGCGAGAAGGCCAGCGCCGTGGTGAGCGTGACGTTCCCGAGATAGGTCGGGTCGAAATCATGCGGGCGATAACCATCGACATCGATCGGCGCATCCAGCACAGGACTCCCCGGACGGAATCCCTTCTCGAGCGCGGTGAGCCAGACGAAGGGCTTGAAGGCGGAACCGGGCTGGCGGAGCGCCAGCACCACGCGGTTGAACGGGTTTTCGCGATAGTTGCGGCCGCCGGCCATGGCGAGCACCGCGCCGGTCGCGGCGTTCATCACGACGACGGCGCCCTGATGCACATTGGCGGCGGCACCGGGGCCGGCGAGCAGGGAATCGAGCCGGCTCTCGACGACGGACTGCAGCCCACCATCGAGCGTGGTGGCGAGAACGGCATCCTGGCCGGGCGGAAGATCAGGGCGTGCGGCCTCGGCCACCCAGTCGGCAAACCAGCCGCCGCCGATCGTGGGCGGCGGCGGGAAATGAATCCCGGCAGCCGCTTCCCGCGCCGCTTCCGGAGTGATGGCACCGCTCGCCACCATCGCCGCGAGGACCTGCCTTCCGCGCGCCGCCGCCGCTTCCGGGTCAGCGAGCGGGTTCAGGGCCGAGGGCGCCTGCGGCAAGCCCGCGAGCACGGCCGCCTGCCAGAGCGAGACATGCCGGGCGGAGACGCCGAAATAGATCCGCGCCGCCGCATCCACGCCCCAGGCGCCCGAGCCGAAATAGACGCGGTTGAGCCAGATCTCGAGGATCTCCCGCCGCGTGAAGGCGTGGGTGAGCCAGAGGGTGAGCAGCGCCTCCTGCACCTTGCGCTTGAGCGTGCGGGCATCGGAAAGGAAGAGATTCTTCGCGACCTGCTGGGTGATCGTCGAGCCGCCTTCGACGACCCGGCCGGCGAGCAGATCGGCAAGTCCGGCCCGCGCCATGCCGAGCGGATCGAAGCCGGGCTCGGACCAGAAGCGCCGATCCTCGATCGCGACGACCGCTTCGGGCAGGAAGGGCGGCATCTCGGCAAGCGTCAGCGGCTGGCCGACCACATCGCCATAGGTCGCGAAGATGCGCCCCGTGCGATCCTCGAGCACCAGGCTCGGCCGGCGCACCGCGAGCAGCGCATCCTGCGGGCGGGGCAGATCGCGCGCGAACCACAGCACGAGGGCCGCAAAGCCGAGCGCACCCCAGATCGCGAGGATCAGCCCCCAGCGGAACAGGCGCCACGTGCGGCCGGGATGCCGCCTGGCAGAGATGGGCTGAGGGCGTTTCGCCGGCTTCTGCCGGGTCGCTCGGGCGGGGTGCTTGACGCTGACCATCGGCGCGGCTCCCGGACCATGCGCGGCGGAAGCCGGCAGCGTCAATTGCTTCCCTCGATGCTCCCCTGGGTGCCTCCCTTGCCGTCGCGTACGCGCTTTCGCACTATCCTCCTGGCAGCAGAGAGCGGGCGCAATGAAAGGCGTGTTCATCGATGCGAGCGATGCGCTCGGCGATGTCTATCGGAAAGTGCGGCGGCCGACCGATCCTCCGGTTACGCTCTATGAGGAGGATCACGTTCCCGCCGAAGCGCTGCCGCGCCTGCTCGACGGGCAGGATTTCGTCATCGACGATCACAGCCAGTTGCCGACCGCGGCAATGCGCGCCTGCAAAGGCATCAGGCACGTCATCTTCCTCGGCACCGGGGCGCGCAGCTACATGAACCCCGAAGAGCTCGCTGAGCTCGGCATAGAGGTTCACATCATCAAGGGCTATGGCGACACGGCGGTCGCCGAGCACACCATCGCGCTGATGTGGGCGGCGGCGCGCGGGCTCGCCCGCATGGACCGGCTGATCCGCCAAGGCGGATGGCCGCGCACCGAGGGGATGGAGCTCACCGGCAAGACGATCGGGCTGATCGGCTTCGGCGGCATCGGCGCGGAAGTGGCGCGCATCGCCGGCGGTGCGGGAATGCGTGTGCTGGCCTGGAACCGCACGAAGAAGCCGGCGCCCAAGGCAGCACCGGACGTCCATTTTGTCCCGCTCGACACATTGCTCGCGGAAAGCGACGTCATCTCGCTTCATCTGCTGCTGACGGATGAGACGCGCGGTTTTCTCAGCGCCGAACGGCTCGAAAAGCTCCGGCCGGATGCCATCCTCGTCAACACCGCGCGCGGGGCGCTCGTCGATGAAGCGGCGATGGTCGCTGCACTGAAGGAGGGAAGGCTCGCCCATGCCGCGCTCGATGTCTTCGAGATCGAGCCGCTGCCGGCGGGCCACCCGCTCACCACGCTCGAAAATGTCACGCTTTCGGCGCATAGCGGCTTTCGCACGCCCGAAGCGAGCGAGAAGCTAATCCG
>JASHVY010000368.1 GCA_030044345.1 Acetobacteraceae bacterium
TTCAGTGCGCACAAGAACACTTTGATTTGCGGGTCAACAATACCTCATCGTCACGACTCCTGAAAGCGCGACCGCAAACAACTATGGGTGAAGATAGAAGATTCCGCCCAAAATTTTGCGTAACATTTCTTTCTTTGCGCTACATCCGTTTCAAATAATTTGATACAATTTTGCAATATTGTCCAAATGCAACACGCCTGTGTCACAGACCCCCACGGAGCCCCTCAATTTCATATTGAGAGTGAAATTAAATAGATGCGAGTCGCGCTTCGCGACCCGAGCAGCACCTTCTTGGCCCAAGGACGCCGGACGGCTACTGGCCCGAGCTTCCCGTGCCGATCGTCACGACGGTATTGCCGATCGAGGGTGGCGAGAAGGCGCCGAAATCATCCCACAACCGGACTGAAGGCTCGGTTATCGGAATATGCGTGCCGGCCTGGTTCGCATTCTCGAACCCGCGCGCCGATTCCTTCGCCATTTCGCCGACCGGCAATGGCTGCACACCCGCCAGGGCAGCCAGAACGACCTGGTCGCTTGCTCCGAATTCGCCGGCCCATGCCGGCGCGCAGGAGACTGAGAGGCCAAGAAGCAGGAGGAGAAGGACAGGCACACGACCGAAGGCGCGCAGCACGCGCCACGCCTTCAGGCCGATGATCCCTCTCGCTCCGTCCATTTCCCGCTCTCCCTTATTCTTGCCTCTCGCCCCCCGCCCGCCATTGCCCCGCGCGCCTGGGGGAGGGCTTCAACCCTCCATGATCAAGGCACCCTGATTGCCCGGGTAATCGTATTCGCGATGGAGTTCACTGCCTGCTGCTCGGCGATCGACTGGGCAAGCCCTGTCACATTGATGTTGATCGCGGTCGCCTGGGTGATCACCTGATTGTTCGCGGTATTGGCGATGCTGTTGAACAGCCCGTTCCCGCTGAGCACGGTCTGAATCGCGGTCTGCCCGCCATTGGTCGTGCTGGAAACCGTGATCGGAGGGCCGGAGGTCTGCGTCCCGGTCGGCGTGAAGGTCATCGTCCCGCCACTATACTGGTACTGATACGGAGTCCCATTATAGTTCGTATAGGTCCCGTTCGTCTGATGAAGGGAGACATTGGCGTTGGACGAAAATGTGCCGCCCCCCGTAAAGGACGAACCTCCATTCGCACCCGGAGATGTCGACGAAGCAATATTCACCGACTGCCCGGTGACATAGATCGGGATAGATCCACCATTGCCCGTGATCTTCGTCAGCGGAACCAGGATGCCCTGAACCACGGTCCCGTTGACGCTGGTGAGCTGCTGGAAACCGAAGCTCAGGCCAACGCCGCTCGGCAGAAAGAAGCCCCCACGCACTTTGCCGAGCTGATGGTCGGTCATCGCGTACTGCCTGAGGCCCGTGCTGTCGATGAGTCCAGCCTCCGTCCCGAAACCTGGCTGCGGAGAGACGGAAGGCGCCTCGACGGTGATTTCCGGTATGGCCGTTATGCCAGACGGATCAAAGGGTGATGCGGCAGATGCCTGGGCGGCACAGGCCGGCAAGGCAGAGCCTGCCATCAGGAGTGCAGCGACCATGGCACTGAGAGCTGAGCTTCTCATTGTCTCTTGTAGGGACATGATGCCCCTCCTTAAAAAATAGCTGCATTCCCGGCGCCGGTCTGGCGCAGGGTCGAAAGATCGATCATGAAGCGTGTCAACGAATCGGGCCCTATCGGCGCCTGCGGCGCGAGGGTCCAGTTGTGGTCCTGGTTGAAGCTCGCACGCGCTTCGGTCGCATGGTTCAGGATCAGGAAGAAGATCCCGCTCCACTGATTCTCGAACACACCCGTGCGTTCGCTCCGCATGCCCACCGCCGGGTCGGCGATGAGCACGCGCCCATCCTCGAGCCCGGTGATCACCACGAAATGATGGTACCCGCGCTCATTGATCAGCACGATCGCCGGCACCCCCACTTCCGTTAGCTTCGAGAGGGGGGCGCGGAAACCACCCGAAGGCAGCCCCTGACGGGCCAGATACTCCTTCATATCGAGCAGCGAGAATCCGTACTGCTCGATCAACGCCTTGTTCCCATGCACGATCATGCTGCGGAAGACGGTCATCTCGTCCACGGGCATGTTGTAGCTGTAGGTCAGCAGGGTCGCGAGCGCCGCGGATCCGCAGGAATAATCGAAACGCTGGGGGATCACCGCGCTGAACCGCCGCGACTGGAAGCTCTGCACCGGAAGCGTGGGTGAGGACAATCCGGGAAGGCTCGCGATCGCGCTGCTGATCTGCAGTTGAGCGGCCCCCGCCGGCAGAGAGAGCGAAGCCATGGCAAAAAACGCCGCCACTGCCGTGCCGGCGATTCGCAGCATCATCCGCTTCATGATGGTGTGCCCGTTGTCCGGCTCACCCTACTTCACTGAGCGTTGATATTGATCGCCATGCTCGAGTTGATCATCACGTTGTTGCCGGTATTCGCGAACTGGTTCACAAACCCGGTGCTACCCGTAACGATGCTGCTGCCGATCGCCCCGGTCACCGAACCGTTGACGGTGCCGCTCACCAGGCCATCGCTGGAAGAATCGACGTTGAGCGTGTTGTTGGTGGTGTTGAACGCATTGTTAAGGTTGGCGATCCCGTCGATAATCGTGCCGCCGGACCCGCCGCGCGCGGCGCTGAGCGCCTTCGTCGAAAGCTGACTGCCCGCCAGCGTGCCGAGCAGGTTGTCCCCCGGTGCATTGTTCGCCGGCCCGCCCGCGAACGCAGGCGCATGGACAGCGATCGCCATCGCCGCCACGAGAACGATCCCGGCCGAACCCCTCGTCGCTCTGCTCATTTGATGTTCCTCGCTATTGCCCGAGTTCGGGATTCCCCATCGGGAAGAAAGTTCCGCACCGCCCGGTCTTGCCGGACGGTGCGGTTTCTTAAACCAAAGCCAAGGAAGACAGGATCAATGTTGCGTTACTTACGGGCGGCCGCCGGGAATCACACCAGCGCTGTTGTCCACGCCCACCGCCGTGATGGCCGTGTTGAACTGCGCAACACCCTGCGCATT
>JASHVY010000369.1 GCA_030044345.1 Acetobacteraceae bacterium
GTTCCGCGCCAAGTCTTTTAGATCCAACGGTGAATGCTGGATCGAGCTGCTCCAGCGCCATCTCAAGACGCAGGAAGGTCGACATCATGGCAGCCGCCTGCTCGGTCATCGCGTTGACAATAGGTTGCAAACGCCGCTGTCGGGCGGTCACGGCGTGCGTAAGCGGCACATGCTTGTCGAGAACCGGCCACATGGCGGCGACCATGCTCTCGAGACGTGACGCCTCGCGGTTCGTCACAGTGAAGCGGATAACGGCGTTCATGGCATCATGCATCTGTTCGGGCGGCGCATAGATCACAGCACGATCACTGGTCCAGAGCACGCGACTTGTTCTGAGTCCGGTCCGAATTAGCGGCATCGGGGCGTCATCGCCTTCGGTCAGCCAGGCTTCAAGGCGCGGCTCGATGTCGTAAGCGAGGCCGGAGATCAGCGGCGAACAAACGATAAGCAGCGGACGCTCCGTCAAGGCCTCTTTCGGAACATTCCTCTCGGGGTGGCGGTTACTCATGATCTCGAGCACGACGTCCCGTGCGGTGCTCTTCCCGCTCGTTCGCGGCTCCGCAAGCGCGACAGAGAAATCAACCGCTTCGGCCATCGCGGCGAGATTGACCGGCTCCTTGATGACGACGAACGGCTCCCGGCCTGCAGGCGGGATGGGCACGAAATCGACCCGCCACGCAAGAGGTTCGACCTTCGCAACGGCCGTAGGACTGATGACGTCCATCCTGTTTGTTCCCCGTTCGAATTGCCGGTCGGTCAAGGGCACGTCAGCCCAAGGTCTGCTCGTCGGCGCTGGCGCTCTCTACGGTCATTATGGCGGGCTCCGGGGCCGGCCTCGGGACTTCGTAGAAGCAGTAGAGGAGGCTTTCTGGGTCTTCGTACCAGTGGCCGGGACCAGCTCCAGCAGCTTCCGCCCGCTTCCACGCTTCGGCGAGAAGTGCTGGGTCAGCCAGTGCATGGTCGAAGCCGTGAGCATAGAGATGCTCCGCCCAATCCCAGCGCGAATTCACAGTCTGCACTCCCGCAAGCAGATCATAGCGTTCGAGAAGATCGATTGGCAGATCGGTGGTGACCGAGCCGAGAATTACGCCGCGCCGAGCGACGCGGCGCAATTCACCAACCGCAGAGGCGATCTCACCACTCGGCAGGGTGCAGAGGCCGGTTTCTATCACGACATCAAAATAGTTGTCCGGAAACGGAAGGCGCGCATATGCGCCCACTAGATTGAAAAAGCGAAGGCTATCCGGCGTCTGCTTATGCGCAGAAGGGATACTCTCGACGCCGAAGGCATCGAAGCCGGCAGATCGCAACGCGCCGACCATCATTCCGGAACCCGATCCTACATTCAGGATCCGATCGCCGGGCTCCAGCTGCCAGGTGATCTTCAGCATGTCGGCAATGAAGGACGCGTCAAAGAAACGATTACGGACTTCTATGTTCCCGCTTCTCGACCACGGGTCGCCGGGGCCCGCGCCTTCGATGTTTGCCACGCTGGACCGCCGCCGGATCAGCACGTCGGCCAGGATCATGTCCGTCGCCGTGTCTGCGGAATCAAGGACGCCATTAAGGGTTGCGTCGAAGATATAGTCACCGACTACGAATATGCCTGGCAAGTTAACCGGATCCGGGCAGTGGTTCTCGGTGCGGGTACGAACCGGATAGCCGCCGGGGATGGCGTTGACCGACGCTAGCCAACGCTGGATTCTACGATCGACCAGTAGGTGGCGCCCGTGTTCCAGTGATGGCGGTAGTGCATCAAGACAGACCTCCTCGATCCTGTCGTCGGGCATGTTGGCGAGATCCATGGCCGCATTGCCGGCGATCAGGAAACCAAGCGCGCCATACTGGCCGAGATCGTGGCGCGCACCCTCGTCATAGACACAGCAGCCGTCGAAGGCGTCCATCATCCACCAAGCGCTCTGGAAATGCTCGCGCCAGAACGGCCTCTCGAACAGGAAGGTGGCGCGCAGATAATGGCCGGGCCGATCGAAATAGGCGACATGCCTGGCGATAGCGCGATGCAATTTTCCAGAGCGCCAAGCGATGCTCGAGAACGCCGTTAGCGGCATCGCGAGTACAACATAGTCGGCGATGACGTCCTCCAGCACACAGTTCGCCCCGACGCTTAAGCGATAGGTTCCGTCGTCAAGCGGTTGTACCGAACGAACAGGCGTATTGAGACGGACGTCGGCGTCCACTTCCTCGACGAGGCGGCGAACAATCTCCTCGTTGCCGCCCACGCACGAAAAGATTTTAAGATACCCCTCGACATCCATGAGGCAGTTCTTGAGGAAATTGAGCCCATTTGAGAGATGGGGCGGTGCCGCCACGTCGCTGTGGCTCATAATCCGGATATATCGGCGCGCGATCTCGTTGCCGATTTCGTTCTCGAGCACGTCCTCGCCCGAAATCCTTGCCCAGCAATGGGCATTGTCCGCATCGCGCACGGATTTGTAGAATTCCCCCGGGCTCAAAAGCGACGCGCATTTGGCGCGAAAGGCGAGCGCCGCATCCCGCACGTCGGATCCAAAATGCTCGGCGAGGTCATCAGCGCTCTGAAGGAGCTGTCGGTCGAAAACGCAGGGCCCGCCGTCAATATGCTTGATTGGAATGCCAAGATCTTTCTCGATGAGATCGCGGAGAGGATCGGGGCCGAGATGGGAATAATCATAGATCTCGGCAACACCCGCCTCGTAAAGACCGACTCCGGGAAACTTGCGGGTAATGATCTTGCCGCCGACCCGACTGCTCCCCTCGAACACGGTGACCCTGCAGGTCGGGCCCAGCTTGGCCGCGAGATGCCATGCCGAGAGGAGACCGCCCGGTCCACCGCCGACAACCGCGACGCGAAACTCGGCCCGGCCCGGTTCCACTTCTTTTATCTCGCCGAGCTCTCCGACTCGTTCCATGGCGTCGCGGCCCCCCATCTGAATACGACGATACAACCATTCTCTCCAGTGTTAGCAGTCACAATTTTACTGCAACATTCCGATCAAGTGATACATTGTGCATCGACGGAGCGTCTGCCCTTGGATCCAAAAGCATTGATAACGACCTAATACTAGCCATCGCTATAGTCTAGCTGTGTCCTGCTTTACACTGGAAGTGAGGCATCACGGTTGAGTGAGATAGGGTGCAAGCGGACTATATCCG
>JASHVY010000370.1 GCA_030044345.1 Acetobacteraceae bacterium
TCATCGCGAGGGCGGACGGGTTCAGCGATGCGTATCAGGGAACCGTGGAGGATGTGCTTACCGCAGACTCGCGTCAGGGTGGAACCATCTCGCGGCTGGTGCGCTCGGACATCGTGTTCGTGCCCTTGCCTGGGGGAGGGGAAGTGTTTTCGGTCGGCTCAATCGCCTGGTGTGGAGCGCTCGGAGCGGACGGCGGCAAGAACCCCGCGGCACGGCTCACCTACAACGCGCTCACTCGTTTCCTTGAGGACTGAGCGCTCTCGCGCGGCGCCGATCGGGGGTCAATTGCCACGCCGATTCACACCGAACCGACTTGCCTTCTCTCCGGATGAAACCCCCCTTTACGTCGTCGAGTGCCAGCCACAGCCACCGCATATCCTTGTGTTCGACGTAGTGGCCGATGGAACGCGACTGGCTAATCGCCGTATCTTCATTGACCCTGTCGCCGACATGCCGGACGGCTTCCGACGCGATGTCGATGGCAATCTCTGTGCGGGTGGGGCATGGGCGACCCGGAGCTCGATGGTGTGCGGGTATTCAACAGCAAAAGCGAAGCCATCGGGCAGATCAGTCTGCCCGGGCGATGTGGTAATCTTTGCTTTGGAGGCAGAAAGGGAAACGGCCTATTCATGGCGACAAGCCAATCATTATACGCCTTATACGTACCCAAGGCTCTCCTAGAGGTTAGCCCGAAGCGCTTACAGCAGCGCAGGCGCATTTGCCCAGTGATTCATCTGGAAGAGGGACTGAGATCCGCGATCAGCCTATGAGCTGTTGACGGGGCCCAGCAATATTCGATGGGACAATGTCCTGCGGGGCAAGCGGCCGCGCGACGCGGATGCAGACTGTGAGAAAGACGGGCCTCAATCTTGCCCTGCGGTCGCAGGTTCTCCTATCGCTCAACAACGTTCTACGCCGCGCCCGAAAAAGAGGGTCCGGTCGGGGAAACTTGTCAGCTCAGCTTGTGCCTGATGCTGCGCAGTGCTAACATTTCGGTGTCGTTCCTTGGCCAGGGCGAACGATTTCAGAAACGGTTCCGAGTTCGATCGACAATCTTGAGATAGGGGCGCGCCGTTTTGGTCGAACCGTGCGCCAAGGCGACGCGGGTAACATGCCCAATGAATGGGCTCGCCAAAAAAGATCAAGGGGAGAAAATCGTTGTCCAAGAAAGTTTCGTCGAAACGTCGTCAGGTTCTCGCCGGCGCGGGTCTCGCGGCGATGGCCATGCCATTTGTGCTCTCAACGCCCGTCCGCTCGGCGGGTCGAAAGCGGCAGCTCATTTGGGTGCCGCAGGCACTTGGTGACTGGGATACGGCGTTCCAGGTTGGGGTAAAGGGCTTCTGCGACTTGGCCGGCTGGAATTACCAGCGGATCGGCAATCCTGACTATTCGGTCGAAAATCATGTCGAGGAAGTCAATAATGCAATCGCTGCAAAGGCCGACGTGATTCTTACTGAGCTCGAAAGTCCTGGTCTGGTAACCGCCTTCCAGGAGGGACTGAGTCAAGGCATTACGATGGTTATCGTGGACCAAGGAATCGAGGCGGAAGCGCAGAAGCTCGGCCTCGGCATCATCAATCAAGACGAGTACAATGCCGGTCTCATTAATGGTACGGCGGCGGCCACATTCGCCCAGAAATTGACGGGCAAGAAGGATGGGGTCATCGTCCTCGGCAACGGCAATCCAGGCTCAACCTCGATCGACAAGCGCCAGAATGGCAGTGAGGAGGGTGTTAGGCGATATAATCATGAGAACGGAACCAACTACTCGTTCGAGGCTTTCCCCGACGGCTCGTTCGGAGACATGACAACCTCGATTCAGAAATGGACGGCCCAATTCACGCAGAAGGGCAACAAGCTGGTAGCCGCGGTTGGAACCGGCAACCCACTGCCGATTGTCCAGGCTATGCAGGAGCTTGGCAAGAAGCCGGGCAGCATTGCAGTCGGCTCAACGGATATTCCTCCGGCTCATCAGAAGGCAATTGCTGACGGTTGGGTGCAGTGGGGGATCGATCAGCAATTCTATCTTATGGGGTCATTTGCGGCACTCGCAGGGTACACCAAGATTGACGGCGCCTATCCTTACCCGACCATCAAGACCGGGGGCAGACTCGTGACCGCCGACAATTTGAAGGAAGTGGTCTTGCAGACGGAGATCTGGGTCGCGAAAGCAAAGAAATACGGCTTCGTCTAATTGACCTTCCCACGATCGATACCTTTCGTGCGCGACCGTGATGCGCCTTCCGAGCGTGGTCTGGCCAAGCGCCCTAGCATGCGGTCGCGAACATCGGGAATCCCGTAATGAGTTCATCGCACGAACCGTTCCTCGTCGCCCGTGGTCTGTCGAAGAACTTCGCCAATGTGAGCGCCCTGCAAGGGGTCGATCTCGACATATTCGATGACGAGATCCTTGCCGTGGTCGGTGACAATGGCGCAGGCAAGTCAACACTGATCAAGATCTTGAGCGGCGCTCATCAGCCAGATCATGGCGAGATCCGCATTGACGGCAAGATCACGCGGATCACCGATCCACTGAGAGCGCGTGCACTCGGCATCTCAACCGTGTATCAGAATCTCGCGCTTGTCGATCTCCGCGACGTTGCGGCCAATCTCTATCTGGGGTGCGAACCGGTAAGGTGGGGTTGGTTCATAGACCGACAGGCCATGCTTGATGGCGCCCGCAAAGTGCTCGCCGACCTGAAAGTCCATATTCCCTCCCTGACCGCAGAGGTCGGCCAGCTTTCCGGCGGGCAACGTCAATCCATCGCTATCGGTCGGGCAACTTCGCATCGCGGGCGCGTGATCATCATGGATGAACCAACTGCAGCGTTGGGCGTCAAGGAATCGCAGAAGGTACTTGATCTGATCATAAGACTTAAGGAGGCCGGAACAGCCGTGCTGATCATTAGCCACAATATGCGCCAGGTGTTCACGATTGCCGATCGTATCGTCGTATTGCGTCACGGGCGTAACGTCGGGACGCGTTGGCGATCCGAGACGACGCCTGATGAAATCGTCAAGCTGATCGTCGGAATTGAAACGGGTCAAGGCGTATAGCCAGGCAATGACGGACTTAGCCAAAGGCGCTGAGCCTGCCAAGGATTTTACGGACGGCGTGATAAGCACGGCGCTTGCCCGTGACGAGATCGACCCCGATGAAATAGGTCGGCAGAAGCCTCAGAAAATTGGACGTTGGCTACGCAGCCGCAACATGACGGTCGGGATCGCGGGTGTTTTTCTTTTTGTCTTGTTCTCGCTGATCACTAATACATTCCTGACCATGTTCAATCTCGTCAACATGGTGCGGAATGTCTCGTTGATCGGAACCGTGGCCGTGGGCATGACGTTGCTGTTCATCGCGGGTGAGGTCGACCTATCGGTGGGTTCGGTTCTAGGTTTCCTGACAATTGTATTCGGCGGCCTGACCGTCGGCATCGGCATCGATCCGTGGCTGACGGCATTGTTGGTGATTCTTTGTGGCATTGGTACCGGCCTACTCAATGGGCTTATTCGGACGAAACTGAATATTCCCTCGTTCATCGTGACACTGGCGATGTTGACGGCCTATCGCAGCCTCGCTCTGATCGTGTCAGGTGACCGACCCGTCTCCGTCGATCCGACCGGAACTTTCTACGTGGTGACTGGCGGGACAATCTTTCATATCCCTTTCCTCATTCTCTGGATGCTTGCGGTCACATTCGTTGGTGGCTTGGTTCTGTCACGGACACGATTCGGCTATCATGTGTATGCCACCGGGGGTAATCTGGAGGCGTCGCGTGATGCCGGCATTAACACTGACCAGATCAAGCTAGCGATTTTCGCGATTACAGGCGGACTCTGTGGGCTTGCGGCCGCCCTCCTCGTTGGCTATCTCCACGTAGCCGAGCCGACGACCGGAACCGGATTGGAATTTCTTGTCATCGGCGCCGTCGTCGTGGGTGGCGCGGAACTCACCGGCGGGCGCGGAACGATGGTGGGCACGCTGATAGGAACGCTTATCATTGCCATCATTACCGGCGGGATGGTGCTGCTGGGGTATTCGCAGGGCGTGGCCGATATCGCCACAGGTATCCTCATCATCGTGGTTGGAACGATAGATCTTTTGTTGCGCCATGCCGGTGCTCGCCGATAGCGCGCATTGACGCAATTTGAGTCAGTTATATCCGCGAAGGGAGCATAAAATATCGTGGCCAAGAAAGTCCTCGTCCTCGTCCACCAGATTGCCGGCCGTCCGGCACATTATCTCGATCGTTTGCGTCAGACGGGCTTTGAAGTTGTCCATTCTGGCCTTTCGCGGCTACCGAACGAGGCGGAGCTCATCGAACGTCTTCCCGGCGTATTCGCTACGATCGCTGGAGGAGAGCCCTACACCGACAAGGTTTTTGCATCGACGAAGGAGCTGCGGATCGTCGCGCGCTTTGGAGTTGGTTGGGATCAAGTCGATGTGTCTGCAGCCACGCGGCACGGGGTTATCGTTGCCATGGCGTTCGGCGCCAATCACGAGTCGGTCGCTGACGGCGCCTTCGCGCTTTTGGCGGCCTGCGCCTGCAATCTGCCTGCCAAGCACATGTTGGTCGCAAGCGGCGGCTGGGGCTGCGGGTTTCACAGGGGTATCTGGAGACAGACCCTTGGAGTCATAGGGCTTGGGCGCATCGGGCGGGCGCTGGCTCGGCGCTGCAAGCATGGTTTTGACATGCGCGTACTGGCATACGATCCGATGCCGGATCTGGCCTATGCGACTGCAGAGGGTATCGAACTGGTGCCCCTTGATGAACTCCTCTCTATCGCCGATTTCGTAAGCCTTCACGTTCCATTTACGAAGGAGAATGAAGGTTTCATCAATGCAGAGCGCCTTGCGCGCATGAAATCGACTGCCTTCCTGATCAACACTGCGCGCGGCGCGTTGATAGACGAGGTGGCACTCTATGACGCGCTGGCTACGCGACGCATCGCAGGGGCTGGCCTCGACGTGTATCGCCGGGAGCCACCCGTCGGTTCCCCGCTCCTCGGTCTCGACAATGTGGTGCTTCTACCCCATTCGTCTGGCATGGACGAGACAGCGGAGGTAGCGATGGCGAATAGATGCATCGAGGCCATTCTCGCCTGCGCACGAGGTGAGCATCCTGGCATCGAATACGTGATCAATCCTTCAGTGCTGTCCATCCCGGCGGTCACTGCCAGAAGCAAGGAATCGTGATGTCGGCTCGTAGTCTCGCTCTCAAGCACCGGCTTCGATCCGGGGAGACAACCTTCGGTGCCTGGCTCTCAATTGCAAGTCCTGTCATCGCGGAGATCATGGCCGGTACCGGCTATGACTGGGTCCTTATAGATACCGAACACGGAGCCTTTAATATCGAGAGCCTGCAAACGACACTGATGGCTTTCAATGGGTCCGTAACCGTGCCGATCGTGCGGGTCGCGTGGAACGATGCTGTCCGGATCAAACAGGTGCTCGACCTAGGTGCGGACGGCGTTATTGCGCCAATGGTCCAGACCGCCCGGGAAGCACAGCAAGTGGTTGCCGCCTGCCGGTATCCGCTTGCCGGAATCCGCGGATTTGGACCCAAGAGAGCATCGAACTACGGCCGAGCCACGGACTCCTACGTGGCTCAGGCCAATGATGGCGTCATCGTTATCGTCCAAATTGAGCATATCGAGGCCGTCACGCGGATTGACGAGATTCTCGAGGTACCTGGCCTCGATGTGATCTGCCTGGGACCCACTGATCTGTCAGCGTCCGCCGGTGTCCTTCGCCAATTCGGGCACCCTGTCGTCGTCAATGCTCTCGAGGTCGTCGTGGCCAAGGCGCGCGCGCGCCATCTGCCCGTATGCCTGGGCATCGTCGCCAGTGAGACGGAAACAGAAAACTGGCTCGCAAAGGGTGTGAACTTTGTTCTTACCGCCGAGGATACGAGCATCATGGTGAGCGGCCTGACAGAGGCCCTTAGCCGCAGGCGCGAGCTCACCGACACGAGGCGATCAGGGTGACAATCATGCCCTGCGTCAACCAGATGTCAGCCACGGAAGAATGCCTCCGGCAGTCCCTTTGTGCCCACGTTCAAAGCGAATACGCCACCGGCATGGTTGGCGCGGCTGAGCTCAGCGGAGGAGCGGAACATGGTTGCGGTAGTGATGTAGAGCACATCAAGATCAGCTCCACCGAACATAACGCAGGTCGGATGAGGTGCCGGCAAGTCTATGAGTTCGATGATCGCTCCTTTGGGATCGAAGCAACCTATCTTGTCGGCCTCCGGCAGAGCCAGCCAATAGTTGCCGTTGCGATCGACGGTGGCTCCGTCGGGGTTGCTACCGAGCGGCGCAGTATCAATGAAGAGGCGCGGGTTCTCGATCTCACCACTCACCGCGTCGAAGTCCCACGCCCAGACACGCCGGACCAGGCTGTCCGCGAAATACATGACCTTGCTGTCCGGACTCCAGGCGAGACCATTCGAACAGAACACGCCGTTGATCATTTGGCGGCAAGTGAGATCGGAGCCGAGGCGATAGAGCGAGCCGCTGGGCTTCGGCTTCGGTCCCTCATACATGCTGCCGGGCCAGAACCTCCCCTGCCGGTCCGATTTGCCGTCATTGAAGCGATTGTCCATGCAATCCGCCTCCGGATGGACAATCAGATCGAACTGACCGGAAGTCGGATCGAAAAAGTGCAGTCCGCTGCGCAGGGCAACGATCAACCCGTCACCCTCGCGCACTGCGAGGCATCCAACATCGTCAGGCGCAGGCCATACGTGATCGTACCGGGTGGAGGGATCATAGCGGTGAATTTCCCGAGCCTTGATATCGACCCACCAAAGGACCTTTTCACGAGGATCCCAGAGCGGCCCTTCACCGAGCCTGGCCCTGGCATCTACGACACATTCGAAGTCCATCCGATTCCCCCCGTCCTATCGCATGCTTACATTGGTTTGAAAAACGATACCGTGAGAAGCGTCTAGCGCCAAGAGCACCGAAAGATGACATCGACGAGCTTCCTTCATACGCGCGGCACCGCCCTGGCCCCTCCCAGCGTTCGGAGAATTGGATTTCGGTTTGTGTCCCGCCACGGCAAAATCGACTTCGATCGCGTGGCGCTATAACGGAGATCGCACGTGAGCAATACCAAGCCCGATCGGTCTCGTTCAGAGC
>JASHVY010000371.1 GCA_030044345.1 Acetobacteraceae bacterium
GCCCGGCACCCAGCACTGCGATCCGGATCATGCGCGCCTCCATACGGAAAATCTGCAACCCGCTGCGGCGGGGCAAAGCTCGCCGCCGCTAGCATGCGGCTTCGCCGCCGGTCAATCGGGTCGCCCGCGGATTGACGCCGCCCGCCCCTGGCCTGATAGCCTGCTGCGACAAAGGCCGACCGGCCCCCGGAGGAAACAAGCGAATGAGACCCGAGACGTTCGAACACCTCTCGCTGGCCGGCAAGGTTGCCGTCATCACCGGTGGAACCCAGGGGCTGGGCGAGGCCGTTGCCCGCCTCTTCGCCGAGCGCGGCGCCGCCGGCCTCGTCATCACCGGGCGCAACCGTGAGAACGGCGCGCGCGTGGAGCAGGCGCTCGCGGCCGCGGGCACGAAAGCTCTCTATGTGCCGGCAGACCTTGCGCAGGTTGCCGATGCGTGTTCCGTCATCGCCGCGGCGGATAAGCATTTCGGCCGTGCCGATGTGCTGGTCAATGCCGCGGCGATCACCGATCGCGGAACGATCTGGGACACGAGCCCCGAGCTGTTCGACCGGATGTTCGCGGTCAATACCCGTGCGCCTTTCTTCCTCATGCAGGAGGCCGCGAAGCTGATGCGGCGCAACGGAACCGGCGGGGCGATCGTCAATATCCTTTCGATGTCGGCCTATGGCGGGCAGAGCTTCATCATCGCCTATTGCGCCTCCAAGGGTGCGCTTCTGACGCTGACGAAGAATGCCGCCTTCTCGCTGTTGCGCCATCGTATCCGTGTCAACGGGCTCTGCGTCGGCTGGATGGACACGCCGGGAGAAGACCGGATCATGCGCACCTATCACGGCGCCGCGGATGGCTGGCGCGAAAAGGCGGAAGCCGGCCTCCCGCTCGGCCGGCTGGTGAAGCCCGACGAGGTCGCGCGCGCCGTGGCCTATCTCGCGAGCGCGGAATCGGGCCTGATGAGCGGTGCGATCATCGATTTCGACCAATCGGTGCGCGGCGCCTACGAATCCGCCCCGCTTCCTCCCCCCATCGCATAAGCCGGAGCCGCCCCGTGCGCCGTCTTCTTGCCGAGCTCGTGCTCGTTCCCTGGGCGGGCGTGCTCGTTGGCCTCGTCGTCGTCTCGGTCGTGGTCAGCCTGATGTCGCCCTACTTCCTCACATTCGGCAATATCCTCGGCAATGTCGCGCTCTATTTCTCATGGTTTGCCATCGCCGGATTCGGCGAGGCTCTGGTGATGATCGGCGGCGGGCTCGATCTCTCGGTCGGCTCGGTGATGGGGTTTTCCGGGATGATCGCGGCCCTCGCGCTGACCGCCGGGGCGCCGCTCTGGCTCGGCATCCTGGCCGGCCTCGCCGCGGGGGCCGCTGCCGGCGTCGTCAACGGGCTTGCGGTGACGCGCCTCAGCCTCAACCCCTTCATCGCCACCCTTGCCACCCTTGGGATCTTCCGCGGCATCACCTACGGCATCGTTCAGGGCCAGGCGATCACCCCGGCCAGCGACGTGGCCGGCACGGAATTTGCCGCGCTGGGCACCGGTGCGCTCTTCCATGTGCCGGCCCCGGTGATCGTGATGATCGTGCTCGCCATCGTGCTCTATGTCGCTCTCAACCACACGCCTTTCGGCCGGCATGTCTACGCGCTCGGCGGCAATGAGGGGGCGACACGGCTGCTCGGGCTCGATGTGCGGCGGCTGAAGATGATCGTCTACGTCATTTCCGGCCTGACGGCGGCAATCGGCGGCATCCTGCTCACGGCCCGTGCCGGCACGGCCTTGCCCGATGCCGCCGAGGGATATGAATTGCAGGTGATTGCCGGGGTGATCATCGGCGGGGTCAGCCTCACGGGCGGGCAGGGGACCATCCCCGGCGTGCTCATTGGCGCGGCACTGCTCGGCGTCATCAGCAACGGCATCGTGCTGGCCGGGCTTGCCGGCTATTGGCAGCAGCTCATCACCGGGCTCGTCATCGCCGCGGCCGCAGCCCTTGACGTTCTTCGCCAACGGCTTGCATATCTGCGGGCAGCCTGAGCCTCGAAGGAAGGGGGGTCAGGAACAGGGAAAAGGGGAAACGCCATGCCGACAACGCGGCAATTCACGGGTCCGGTCCGCCGCCGGACGCTGCTTCGCGCCGGCACGCTTGCCGCCGGCGCCGGCCTGCTCGCCCGGCCCTCCATCGTGCGCGCCGCCAAGCGCTACTCGATCGCCGTGATCCCCAAGGCACTCGACAATCCCGTCTTCTACTATGCCCATTACGGCGCGCAGAAACGCGCGGCCGAGCTCGGCGATGTCGATGTGATCTGGACCGCCTCCACCACCTCGGATGCGAGCGAGGAGGCGCAGGTTCTCTCCGGCCTGGTTTCCCGCCATATCGACGGGATGGCGGTGGATGCGAATGCGCCCGAGCCGCTGATTGCGCCGATCAACCAGGGCGTTGCCGCAGGGATCAAGGTCATCACCTGGGATTCCGACGTTCCTCAATCGAAGCGTCCCATCTTCTACGGCGTGGACAGCTACAAGATGGGCCAGGCCCTCGGCGAGCAGACGATCAAGTTCATGGGAGAGAGCGGGACCGTCATCCTCGTCAGTGGCGGGCCGGGTGCGACCAACCTCAATGCCCGGCTCAAGGGGGCAACGGATACGCTTGCGAAATATCCTGGCGTGAAGACGCTCGGCCCCTTCTTTCATAATGACGATCTGGTGAAGGCGCAGGAACTCACCAACAACCTGCTCGTCTCGCACCCGGATGCGGGCGCGCTCCTGATCGTCGCGGGGGTGCCGTTCTTCGGCAAGATGAGCGCCTTGCCGCAGGTGATCAAGAACAAGGGCAAGGTGAAGATCATCAGCACCGACGTGCTCGCGCCCGAGCTTCCCTTCGTCGCCGACGGCTATGTTCAGGCGCTCGTCGGCCAGGATTACTGGGGCTGGGGCTATCAGTCCGTCAGCATCCTCTACAACCTGCTCACCAACGCGAATTGCCACTATCCGGCCCTCGTTCCCCAGGCGATGCCGGTGGTGACGGCGGACAATGTCAAGGACTGGATAGCCAAGTGGGAGCAGGCAAAGACGCCGGAAGGCGCGGCCGAGGCTTTCAAGGAGCCGCCGATCGGCTGCATGTAGAGCCGACGCCCGGATGACCGAGCCCGTTCTCTCGCTTCGCGGCATTCTCAAGCATTACGGGCCGGTCCATGCGCTCGACGGGGTGGATTTCGATCTCCACCCCGCCGAGATCGTGGGCCTCGTCGGCGACAATGGCGCGGGCAAATCGACGCTCGTCAAGGTCATGTCGGGGGCGATTGAGCCCGATGCCGGCACGATCCTTTTCGAGGGCAAGCCGATCACGATCCGCTCGCCGCTCGAGGCGCGCGAGATTGGCATTGAAACCGTTTACCAGGATCTTGCGGTGATCCCCTGGCTCGATGTCGAGGCGAACCTCTTCCTCGGCCGGGAGATCACCGGCGCACGCTGGTGGAACCGCTGGCTGCTCGACAAGCCGGCCATGCGGCGCGAGGCGGCGAGCCACATCGCCTCGCTCCGCGTCGGGCTCAAATCCGTCCGCCAGCCGGTCGGCCTTCTCTCGGGCGGGCAACGGCAAAGTGTCGCCGTCGCGCGCGCCATCTCCTGGGGCCGCAAGGTCGTGATCATGGACGAGCCGACGGCAGCGCTCGGCGTGCGCGAGTCCGAGGGGGTGCTCGACCTCATCCGCCGGGTCAAGGAACGCGGCCTCGCCGTCGTCCTGATCAGCCACAACATTCCGCACGTCTTCGAAGTGACGGACCGTATCTTCGTCCTTCGGCAGGGCCGCGAAGCCGGCACGCTGATCACGAAAAAAGCCCATGTGAGCGAGGTGGTCGGCCTCATCACCGGCGTCCACGTCGCGGCTGCCGTCGCCTAGCGCCCTGCCCTACGAAGTGCGTCGCATTCCAATGCGACGCACTTCGGAATCGGGACACGGGAGCGTGATGATTTTGGGTCAACGCTCTCGCTTTGTTTTCTCGATCAATTTCATGTCTTCCCCTCGGACTTCCCCTTGGGCTTTGGCGGATCGGGGCACCCCGCGACGGGGTCCCCGCCACGGGGTCCCCGCGAACAAGTTCGCGGGGTGCCCCGGACTTGTCGGCGGGGTGCCCCGAACGTGT
>JASHVY010000372.1 GCA_030044345.1 Acetobacteraceae bacterium
AACCGCCACCCCGAGAGGAATGTTCCGAAAGAGGCCTTGACGGAGCGTCCGCTGCTTATCGTTTGTTCGCCGCTGATCTCCGGCCTCGCTTACGACATCGAGCCGCGCCTTGAAGCCTGGCTGACCGAAGGCGATGACGCCCCGATGCCGCTAATTCGGGCCGGACTCAGAACAAGTCGCGTGCTCTGGACCAGTGATCGCGCTGTGATCTATGCACCGCCCGAACAGATGCATGATGCCATGGACGCCGTCATCCGCTTCACTGTGACGAACCGCGAAGCGTCACGTCTCGAGAGCATGGTCGCCGCCATGTGGCCGGTTCTCGACAAGCATGCGCCGCTTACGCACGCCGTGACCGCCCGACAGCGGCGTTTGCAACCTATTGTCAACGCGATGACCGAGCAGGCGGCTGCCATGATGTCGACCTTCCTGCGTCTTGAGATGGCGCTGGAGCAGCTCGATCCAGCATTCACCGTTGGATCTAAAAGACTTGGCGCGGAACTCATCGAGCAGGCCGCGCTCTACGACCGGCTGGAGCTCCTGGACGGGCCGATTGAGCACATTGGGGATATCTACGAGCTTGCGACCTCGCGGCTGACCGAATCCAAATTCGCCGCTCAAAACAACACTGCGGAAAGAGTGATAGCCGTTTTCCTCGCCGCCGAACTCGCTCTTATGGTATATGCGCTGCTTGCGTCGACCGGGCATCTGTTCTGACCGGTTTGCCGGGGAGGGCATATCCCCGCAGTGACGGTATCGTTTGGCTGGACCGGTAGGCGCTCGCGCGAGCCCAAACCCGGCGCTCCAGGCATTTGTTGCACGGGCATCTTCGTGTGGTCAGTGCGGGTCCGCCTGATCGCAGTCCGCTCCGAAGTACGGCTCCATTTTCTGCGAGGCGGGCGCCTCGTCGGATGAGGAGCAGGGCAGGACCGGCGGCCCACAGGCGCCGCAAAATTGGGTGAACCGGCTTGATGTGCGGACTGAAGTCGCCTTCCGGCTCCAGCCATCACGCGCTTGTGTACAATAATGTTCCATACCCCCAGTATGTATCTGAAGTCCAGGAGGGCAAGAACCGTGAAGCCTTCTTTTATCCGCAAGTTCTCCTATATTGTCCTCTTAATTGGCGTAGCATGTGGTTTGGTCGACTGCTCGGTGATCTCGCCGAGTTCGTATGACAGCCAATGCGACAAGCTTATCACCGAACTGCAGAGCGATACGGATGCGCTTCTTGTGAAGTTGGCTTCTCTTGCCGATCAGATCAATAGTCTCAGCGGCAAGGATGACCCGGTCTCAGTCGCCGAGATCTCGGGGGCGGTGCGTGCCGCAAGCTTTCAAGAGAATGTCGCGAGCTACGACAAGATCAAGATTGTCCTGGACAGTCTCAAAGTTCGTGTTGATGCCTTGGGCAATCCTAACACAGCGAAGCTCGACGATGCGATTCAGAGAATCAACAATACCCTTTTCGGACCGGAGTCTTTAATGAGTGCACACGAATCTCAGGGCTATTTGGACACGCCGACGCTTGTGCGCTTTCAAGCAATTCTGGATGCAGAGTTTGCGAACCTGCTCGGTATCGAGCTTGCCGGATGATGGGTATGGTCGCCTCCACAATTTCGAGCGCTATCAATTCGGGGAGCAACATCCGAAGGGGGTCAGCACGTTAGAATGTACAGAAGCGGATGTTGGCTGAGTTGCCGCATCTGGCTGAGGAGAGTATGCAAAACTGGGAGGAGATGACGCTGGAACAGAGAAATGGACTCGGGTCATTCGCTGGTCAGAAGTCGGACTGCTTACTATCAGTAAAGAAAGGGAGCTTGGCAGATCGACACCTTGCCCATCGGCAAATGGCAGATGCTACCGTCAGTTGAAAACTGTCTGCGGAAGTGGCCGCAAGCCGCCTTCACCGACATAACCATGGTTACCGAAACCGATGAGCACGAGCGGCCGGAATGCACAGCGCTTTCCAGGAGGCCGGCTAACCATTCGTTGCGGTGCCGCACGAAGCAGAGCCGGGCCGTGATTGGTCGTAGCGGGTTCAGTGGGTGCCCTTTTTCAGTTGGGACACGTCCGGATGGGCGGAGTCGGCCCCGTAGGCGAAGATCAGCGCCGTTGGTTGAAACGGGACCGCTCGCCGTCGACGAACTTGTCGTGCTTGCCCGAGAGGACCAGCACCACTGCGCGGCCTCCGGCATCCTGGATGCGCAACAGCAGCGCGTCACCATACGGCAGCACCGCGTCGCGTACGGAACGGTTCAGCGCGAAACCCTCTCCCTGGGAGTTGTACCGCTTGCATCGCCGCCTCGGTTGTGACCAAAATTATTAATAGCCGGAGGACCTTTCGCCAGAGGTTGGAGAATGAGGGGCGTCTCTTTTAATCCGTCGACAGCGGTTATTGATCAAGGCGATCAGAAGAACTCGGCAAGCCGTGCAGCGGTGACTCCCAACCGTTACATTTCAATCGATGTGTTACGCGCAATTGCGGTCATTCTCATGATACAGGATCATATCACGACGCACCTAGCGGCTGTCGCCAAGTTCATCCCACATACACATTCGGTGCTGGCTGACCTCGGAGATATCCCCGCTCCATTGTTTACGTTTCTCTCGGGCCTGAGCTACTGGCTATGGCTCAGTGGCCAGGAGCGCGCCGGTCGTAGCGCAAGCGACATCACCAAATACTCGCTGCGCCGGGGCATGTTCATCTTTGTCGCCGGAATGATGGTCAATGTCTTCATCTGGCTGCCGTCGCAGACATTCATCTGGGACATTCTCACGCTCATCGGCGCCTCTGCGCTCGTTCTCACCGGCATCCGCAACTTCCGCCCCAGCACGCTCGTCGCAATCTGTGTCCTCATCATCATCCTTTCCCCGCCCTTGAGACATCTGGCTCACTATCGATCGAGCTGGAGCGATCCGGATTTCTCGGGCGACCCGGAATATCAATACAAGCTCACATTGACCCAGCTCATCCGCGGCTTCTTTTTGAATGGATACTTTCCCCTCTTTCCCTGGCTCGTGTTTCTGGTAGCCGGATATGCCTTCGGCAAGGTCTTCTATGGTCACGGCCAGCAGAAAGCGCGCCTGCCGATTGGCGTGGTCCATGTCGGCCTGCTGCTCACCGGCCTCTCGGTGTTCGGCTATTTACTGGGAGCCAACAAAGTTTCGTTTCTACCTCACGGCTATGCGGTGGAATGGACCTATGCGTTCTATCCCGCAGCCACCATTTTTGTCGTCGGAGCGCTCGGCCTGACATTGCTATCCTTGTGGCTGTTGAACCGGCTTCTCGATTCCAGGCCCTGGGTCAACATTTCGCATGTTTTCCTGGCTCCATTTCGCCGTTACAGCTATTTTTCGTTGACGACCTATATTGTGCATATTGCTGCCAGCATCTGGCCAATGTGGATCCTCGCGACCTGGCGAGGAGAGCGCGACTCGACCGAATATTACGGCGTGATGACGAGCTTGCAGACTTCGCTTATCCTGGGCTGGTCTTTCATAATCGGGTTCTATTTCTGCCTAGTGCTCCTTGATCGACACAGAGAATACAGTCTTGAACACGCAATGCGGTGGCTCTGTGACTGATTTCGCCACCGAAGCCCACCAGACGGAGTGACCCCCCGTAGGGTGAAG
>JASHVY010000373.1 GCA_030044345.1 Acetobacteraceae bacterium
AGCTATCTGGAGAAAGTCGAGCAAGGCTGACCCGCGCGACCCGAAGGACGCTCAGGCGGCGGCGGGCGAGACGCGGGGAAGCCGCGGCCGGACGCCGAGGATATGCGGGATCGCAGAGGTCAGGTGCGGCCGGTTCAGCGTGTAGAATTGGAATTCGTCCAGGCCGGCGCCGAGCAGCTCGTCGCGCTGGAGATCCAGAGCCTGCTGGTCGCTGTCGCCGGAGACGCGCATGCAGCCGGCCAGCATGTGCGGAAAACCCCGTTGGAACGGTCTCCGTACGGTATCTCATTCCGAGAGGGTTTGTTGTGCACAATTTGGCGCTCGGACGGGCCGCTTTCCGCGCCCCTGGAAGGCATGACGGGAATCTGTTTCCCGTCACCGCTCCCGCTCGGGCTGTCACAGGCACAGGCGCGATTTCCTGCTAATTCTTAGGCCCGCCCATAGCGACGTTCTCGGTCTGTCCGCTTATGCTACAGAAATGGACTGTTCGTTAGTTGCGGCCGTCTCGGTGGAATGTTGGCCCAACCTATTGCCACAATCACCGAAAAACGGGCATCGTAGCCGCAACTGCGCCGGCCACCCTTCAAAATCCGGCGTTGGCAGTGAGGGAAAGCTGCGATGGCTTTTCTGTTGATCTCGGCCGCGCCGGAGAAGACCGTGAATCCCCCGAAATCGAGATTGGTGTTGGTGATCTTGAAATCGTAGCCGAACGAGATCCCCTGGCGCAGCCAGGGAAGCCGCGGCAGCGGATGCACATAGCGCAGGCTCGCCTGGCCTGAGCGGCCGGTATCGTCGAAGCCGGAGGCGATCTCGGGAACCTGGAGCTCGTAAGAGCCGAAGATGACGAGCTGGTCGCGCCAGGGCAGCGGCGCGCTCCAGCTTATGGCATGCGCGGTGTAGCGGCCCGAGAAGGCGCGCGTGAGCTGATAGGAGAGGATCTGATCGAGCCCCGCGACATTCCCCCAGGTGAAGCCCGCGCCCCATTCGCTCAGGCCCAGGCTTTGGACGCCTTCATTGTCGTAGGTGCCGTACACGTGCAGCGGCAGCCGGTCCTCCGTCATCAGCGTTGCGTTGGTCGTCCCCATCGCAGCACCCGGGCCGAGCGTGAGATTGACGGTGCGGAACGGGTTGGCGTTCAGCCAGTCGAGATCCGCCTGCAGCCCTTCCAGCGTGAGCACCTGGCCCGGCACGATCCCGCTCTCGCGACGGATCAGCGCGGAGGAGAACCAGTGGTTCCCGGTCACGGAGACCGCGCCGACGCGATACTCCACCACCACGATCTGCACCACGCCTGACGAAATATTCTGCGGCGGCACGGCGACATCGACGAAGGGCCGGCCATGCGCGCGATACCAGGCGGTGACCGTGGCCGCCGCCGCATCCAGCCCGGCGAGCGTGAGCGGCTTGCCGAGCGCGGGCACGATTTGCGCGCGGAAATCTGGCTGCTCGAGCAGAGGAAGATCATGGATCGCGATGCCGCCCGGCACGGCGGAGGCGGGCACGCCCGCCTTCACCACCGCATTCGGGTTTGCCACGAAGACGAGACCTTTCAGCGCCGGCAGGATCACGCGCTTGGAGGCGGGAAGCGGCGGGGGCGCGGGCGGCACCGCGAGCGGCGGCGGCGCATGCGCGGGCGGCGGGATCGGCGCGATCCGCTGATAGGCCTGGGCATGCGCCGTGCCGGGCAGCGCCAGCGCCAGCATGGCGGTAGCCAGCGCGCAGAGGACCCGTGCAATTCTTCCCGCGGCGACGCACGCCATGGAGAAACGGGGAGCCGGCTACGTCGCTGACGTGCCGGCAAGGCCGGCGGGTCCGCGCGAGCGTGATGATCTTGGATCTTTACGCTCTCGCTTCATTTCCTCGATCGATGTCATGACTTCCCCCGGGCTTCCCCTTGGGCCTTGGCGGATCGCTCTCCACCGAGGTCCCCGCGAACATATTCGCGGGAACCTCGATTCCGCCAGAAGCCATATCGATCTCGTCAATCGCAGGATACGCTCAGGCGCGATCCTTCGGGCCGCTCTGCCATCGTCACGTGTGCCATCGTCATGGGCTGGTATTGCCGCCGCCGATCAGGGGCAACGACGAGGTGCTTGTGGAATCGATGATGGAGCCGGGCGAAGCGGCATTGTACCCGACCAGCCCGCCCGCATTATAGACGCCGGTGACGCCTGAGGTTGGACCCTTGTAGGCACTCTCTGTGATCTCGCCGTCGTTATACCCGACCAGCCCGCCAACGTCGGCGGGGCTGCCTTTGCCGGTGACCGTCCCGGAGGCGTCGGAGTCGCTGATCACGCTGTTTGAACCGTTGTTGCCGACCAGGCCACCCACGTCGGCGTCATCACCGTCACCGGTGACATTGCCGTTTGCGGTAGCATTTGTGATCGTGCCGTCGTTCAAGTTCGCCCCGACGAGTCCGCCAACATTGGCGTCAGCACCATTGTCCGTTACATTGCCACTGGCAAGGACGTCTTCGATCGTGCCGCCGCTGTTTTGCCCGACGAGCCCGCCGTCCACGCTGCTGGTACCCGTAACGTTTCCGGTCGCATCGGCATCGCTGATGGTGCCCGTGTTGTATCCGGCCAGCCCGCCGACGTTGCTGCCGGTGCCGCCGGTGACCTTGCCGCTCGCATACGTCGAGTACGGGTAAGACGTCGCCGTGCCCGTGATCTCGCCGCTGTTGTTCCCGACCAGGCCGCCGACAGCGCTGCCGGCGCCGCCGCTGACATTGCCGGTCGCGTACGAGTCGGTGATCACAGCGTCGTCATTGACGTTGTTGCTGTATCCGACCAGCCCGCCAACGTCGCTGTTGCCGCCGCCATTATCGCTGACATTGCCGGTCGCGTAGGAGCCGGTGATTTCATAGTCGTTCTCTCCGACCAGCCCACCCGCATCGCTGCCGGCACCGCCGGTGACTTTGCCGGTTGCGTGGGAACTGCCGATCGTGCCGCTATTGTTCACCCCGACCAGGCCGCCGACAGCACTGTTGCCGCCGGCTATATCCGTGACGTTGCCGCTTGCCCAGGAATCGCTGATCGCGCCTTCGTCATTCCATCCGACCAGGCCGCCGACATAGCTGTTGGCGCCGCCGGTGACTGCGCCGGTCGCGTAGGAGTCGCTGATCGCGGCAGCATAATTGTAGCCCACCAGCCCGCCGACGTCGCTGTTGGCTTCCGTGTCCGTCACCTTGCCGGTGGCGTGGGAATTGCCGATCGAGCCGCCGTCATTGTATCCGACCAGCCCGCCGATCCTGCTGCATCCGTAAGCGTCGCATCCGCTGGCAGTAACCGTGCCCGCCGCGTAGGAGCCCATGATCGTGCTGTCATTGTAGCCCGCCAGCCCGCCGACCCAGCTATCCTCGCCACCGCTCACCGCGCCGGCTGCGAAGGACCCGCTGACCGCGCCGGCATTGTATCCAACGAGCCCGCCGTCAATGCTGTCATCGCCGCCATTCACCCGTCCGGCCGCGTGGGAATCCTCGATCGTGCCGACATTGAACCCAACCAGCCCGCCGGCATCGGCATTGGCGCCGCCGGTAACGGTGCTGGTCGCGAAAGACCCGCTGATCGCGCCCTCATTCTGCCCGACCAGCCCGCCGACATAGGGGAAGGTGAGAGGATCTCCTTGCGTGTCGGACACATTCGCCAGCGCATATGAGCTGTTGATCGTGCCGCCTGCGTCGTTCCACCCGACCAGCCCGCCGACGGAGCTCCCGGCAGCCGTGCCCGTGACATTCTCGATCGCGAAGGAGTCGCTGATGCCGCCGTCATTGTATCCGACCAGCCCACCGGTATAGCCGACGCCACTGGCCGTGCCGACCGCAAAGGAGTTCTCGATCGTGCCGACATTAATCCCGACGAGTCCGCCGTCAGCGCTGCATGTATAGGTGCCGCATCCGGCGGCGCCAACCGTGCCGGTGGCATAGGCGTCCATAATCACGCCGGCGTTGACCCCGGCCAGCCCGCCGACATAGCTGTCGTCGCTGCCACTCACATTTCCGATCTCGTAGGAATCTGTGATCGTGCCGGAATTGTTGAGCCCGACCAGCCCACCGACATAGCTGCCGTCGCCGCCGGTGACCGTGCCGATGGCATAGGCGCCTGTGATCATGCCGTAATTGTTGAGCCCGACCAGCCCGCCGACCGTGCCTCCGCTGCCGCCGCTTACCTTTCCACTCGCATCGGAGTTTGTGATCGTGCCGGCGTTGTTGAATCCGACCAGCCCGCCGACTTCGGCGCCGTCGAGCGTATTCGTGATCGTTCCGGATGCGGAGGAATCCGCAATCGTGCCGCCGTTGATCCCGACCAGGCCGCCGGCATCGATGCCACCATTCACATTTTCTTTGGTTACGGAGGCATTCATGATCGTGCCGTAGTTCACCGCGACCAGCCCGCCGACAACATTGTCGTTGCCGCCGGTGACCGATTCGTCGGCGAGGGCAAGGTTCTCGACCACGCCGTTACTGCCGATCTGGCCGAACAGGCCAACGTAAGGGCCGGCACTGTCGTCGATCGTCAGGTTCTTGATGGTGTTGCCGAGGCCGTTGAAGGTACCAGCGAAATTCGCGATCAGTGGCGCCGTATATGTCGTGCCGCCGGCGTTGAGATTATCCGCGAGCGCGTAGTCACCGCTCGATCCCACAGCCTGCAGCTCGGGGACGGTCCAGATCAGCGTGTAGGGATTGTCGTTGATGGTGAGCGCGCCATCGCCCTGGGTGGTGAACTGGATGTCGCCGAGTGGTCCGAAGTTCAGTGCGCCGGTGCCGCTGCTGGTGCCACCGATATCGTTGTTGGTGACGATATCGAGCGTGCCGTCGCCGGTCGCGGTGATGGAGGCATCGACATTGACGCTGTGATAGGCATCGAGTGTCAGCGTCGCCGTGCTGGTCCAGGTGATCGCGTAATCGATGTTGATGTCACCCGGACCGGAGGTTTGCTGGCCGGGACCCGATGTGCCGCTCGCGGTGGTCTCGAGGGTGACGCCGGTGCCACCGTTCAGGCTGTTATCGATGGTCGTCGCGGCGGCTTTGGTGATGGTGAGGTCGTACGGATCGATCACCCAGGAGCCGCCTTCGCCGGCATCGATCGTGGCGCTGCCGAGGGTGAGGGACTGGCCCGAGGTTTCGATATGCCCGCCCGCGCTGCCGGCGCCGGTTGCCAGAACCTGCGCCCCCGTTGCAATGGTGGTGCTGGCGGACTCGTTCGTGACACCCGGCTCGATCCCTACCAGCACACTGCCGCCCCGCGTGCCTGAAGCATTGAGCTGCGCCGTGGGGTCGAGCGTCGTGGTCTTGCCGTCGGCGACGATTTGCCCGCCCGTTCCGTCCGCGTTGGTGGCCGCCACCGCGCCGGAAACCTCGACCGTGCCGTTCGGCGCCGTGAGCCAGACCTGGCCGGCAACGGTCTTCGTCCCTGTGGCCTGGATCACCCCGCCGCGATTGCCGGCCAGCGCATAGACATTGCCGCCGGCGGAGGCGAGCGCCGCAGCGGCCGCCTTGATCGTGCCGGTGTTGGTGGCATCGCCGCTTGCCGTCGTGTCCGGCGCGACATAGATGCCGGCTGGCCCGTTCTCCGGGCTCAGCAGAACCTCATTGCCCGCCGCCAGCGCCGCCGTGCCATTGGGGGCATAGATC
>JASHVY010000374.1 GCA_030044345.1 Acetobacteraceae bacterium
GTATTTCACGCCCGCCGACGCGCCGGCTTCTTGCCTTGCCTCTTCTTGCTCCTGTCCGGGCGCTCGTCGTCCGGCCATTTGGCGGGCGCGTCCCGCTTGCGCGGCGGCGAAGCGACCGCCGCCCGTGGTCGCAGCGTCACCTGAAAAGCCTCCAGTGGCGCCAGTCCCTCTGCCTCACACGACTCCCCGGAGGAGACTGGCCCCACCATCGCGCCGTCCGTGAAGCTTGCCGAGCAGGCGCAGGCAAAGGCCTTCGCCGCCGCGCCGCGCAGCCGCATCCGGAACCCCAGAATCGGCAGCGCCATCCGCCGGCTGCCGCAGAACTGCCCGCCCTGTGACCAGGGAGAGAGCCAGCCACGCCCGAGCACGGCCTGATATTCAATATCCTCCGGCCGCAGTCCCGACGGAGGCGTGATCGAGAACCCTTCGATCCAGAGCTTGCTGCCCCGCTCGCCCACCCATTCACCAAACCGCCCGCCGACGTCCCCTCGCTGCTGCACATGGGCGATGACCGCGGGCGCGACGGTATTGAATGCGCCAGTCTCGGGCGCGCCAGTCTTGGGCTCGACGGACGGCACCGTCACTGGCTCCTTCGCCGCCGGCGGTGCGGGCGCTGCCGTGGGCCCGCCCGGCTGGAAATCACCAAGACGGACGACCTGAAGCTGTGGCACCGCATCGCCGCCGAGGGCCGACTGATAGACCGTCACCAGCACCTGGGCCGGTCCCTCTGAAACCCGGATGAGCGCTGCGTCATTGCCAGTCGAGACCCAGCCATCCTCGCGGAACCCGCCGATCTCCACGCCCCGGCAATCACCGGGCGGATGGGAGATTCGCACGCCGGGCAGACCGGTGGCCGGGTTGGGCCGATGCCCGTTGGGTGCGTGGAATACGCAATAGAGCCCGGGATCGAGCTTCATCAGATGCCCCGAGACTCTCAGTTCCGTCACGATCTTCTGCTCGGACATGCCGCTCATTTGTCGCAGTGCCAGGGAAGCGCCGGGGGAACACACGCATCAAGGAGAGTTCGCCCGCAACGGGCGCGGGTGAAGTTTACACAATGAGTCGTTCAGTGCTGCAACTGTTAATCCCAAAGGCAGCAGCCAGCCACGGCCGGTGGCGCGAATCCGCTCCGCCTGCGCGCCGAGATCGAAGGCGGCGACATCGAGGCCGGCCCGCCAGGCTTGCGAAAGCGTGAAGCACCAGGTCTCGGGCCAGACAGACGGCAGAAAGGCGAAATCCGCCGCCTGCGCCGCGATCAGCGCCGGTAGCTCCTCTTCGCGATAGGCGCCGGTCACGAAGACGCGTCCGGTCTCGAGCAGGCGCCGGTCATCGTGCGAATAGCCCACCAGCGCGAATCGCAGCTTCAGATCCCGCCACGCCGCGTCGCGTGCGGCGGCGAGCAGCACGTTGTAGCCCTTGGCGATGCTGATGGCGCCAATCACGGCGATCGTGCGCGGTGTACGGAAGGGCCGTGAATTTGCCTCAGGCAAGGCGGCGTCGTCTTCCCAGGGCGCGACGGTCGCCGCGAGGTCAGGGAAATGGCGCCGGTAGCGGGCCGCAACGTCGCGCGCCGGGGCGATGACACGCCTTGCCCCGGCAAGCTCACCGGAAGAGCGGGCGATCAGCGCTTCCGGCGCGATCGCCTCCTCGATCTCGCTGCCCGCATCCGCGACGCAGGCGGCGCACACGCGCGGCTCGGGCTCACCGCAATAGCGCCCTTCCGGCCCGACGAGCGCAATCCGCGCGCAGAAGGCGGCGTAGTCGTGCAGATAGGCGTCATAGGGCACATGGAGCCGCTGGCAGAGCTCCAGGATCGCGTGGTCATGCCCGACCAGATGGTGCAGCTCCGCCGAACGCACGCGCTCGGGCTTGAGCAGCCGCGTCAGCGCCGGGATCTCGTCGGGGATGGTGAAGCGGAGGTTCGGAAAAGCCTCGCCGCTGCCATCGTTCACAATCGCTGCCCGCCTGCCGTCCAGGGTCACGGCCGGGCGGAGCAGGATCGGCCGCAACCCAGCCGCCCGCAACGAAATCTGACGCCGGCGAAGGAACGTCTCCACCCCGCCGCCCCGCTCATGTCCGATCAACAGCACCGCCCCCGCGGCGGCCCGCCCGGCCGCAAAGCGCGCTTCATCGAGCCGCCGGCGATAAACGAAGAGCGGATCGGCGGCGATGTGCGCGGCAATCTCGGCGTCATAGCCCGGGTGCAGCCGGTTGAGTCGGGCCAGGTTGCGATGCGCGAGCGCTCTGCCGGCGGCACCAAAGGAACGCCCGCCGAGATGGGCGACGAAGACACCGGGCGCTGCGACGTGCCGCCAGCCGAGATGCCGCGCGCGGACGCAGAAATCATTTTCTTCCCCGTACCCTTGGGCGAAGACATCCTCGCGGAAGAGTCCGGTCGCGGTGAGGCAGGCGCGGCGGATATAGAGGCAGAACCCTATCCCGGTCGGGATCTCCACCGCCATGCCGTGATGGAGACGCGCCGCGAGCCTGGCGAGTTGCGCCGTCTCCGCCCTGTCGGGGGCTTTGTTGCCTCCTGCCTGGTCCGGATAGCTCAGGATCGTCGCTTCATTGGAGAAGGGTGTTGCGGTGCCGATGTCGGGTGCCGATTGCACGGCTGCTCGCAGCCCTTCGACCCAGCCCTCCGCCACCAGCGTGTCGCTGTTGAGGAGCAGGATATCCGCCTCGGGCCGAGTTGCACGGATACCTGCATTGCAGGCGGACGGGAATCCGCCCGCCCGAGCCCGCCGCACGAGATGGATGCGGCCCGTATCGGCCAGTGCGGCGAGCGCCTGGGCGAATGCGGGCTCGGGCAGGCCATCCTCCACGACGATCAGCCGCGCGCTGCGCGAAAGATGATCTTGCACCGAAGCGAGGCAGGCGAGCGTGGCCGCCATCGCCCCATGCACCGGCACAATGATATCGACCGCTTGCCTCGCCCGTTTGGCCGCAGGCGGGGCGGCGAAGCGTCGCGCCGCCATTTGTGCCTTTGCAACCGCCTCGACATCCTCACGGCCTGGTTCGAGGGGGCTTCCGGCGAGATCGCGGCCATCGCGGTCGCGTACCGCAATGGGCCCGGCAAGGCCTCTGAGCCTTGCCGCCGGGATCGTGAAGCCACGCGGGCGGGTGAGTGGCGCGGCGGCGCCGGCAAGGTGAGCCCCTTCGTCTCGTGCGGTGATGATGAAGGCCGGGCGCGCCGCTCCCGCGGGCCAGATCGTCAACACCGGCGCTCGCTCCGGTTCGGCCGGATGCCAGGCCCAACCGACGATCCCGCCGCGGCTTGTTTCGGCGAATCCCTCGGTTCGGCGCAGCGCCGCGATACGGATCGGGCTGCCGAGCAGCGCCCGCCCCCCCGCCAGGGCCGTGAGCAGCTCACATCGTTCCCATCCGGGCAGCAATTTCAACCTGCGCTGACGGCCGCCCGAATGCCTCACGGCCGTTCCATCCAGCGCGATCGTTGCGTCTTTCGCCGCCACAATGCCGAGATGCAGCGTCCCGTCCGCGCCGAGCGCGCACCAGCCCGGATAGGCGGCTTCCACCGCGACCGCGTCGAGGATCCCCACCGCCCCGGCCTCGGGCCGAGCCCAGACATGACCGGAGAGCGCACGCCCCAGTGCCGCCGCCGCCGAAAGCGCATTGCCGGCGCGCCGACACGCTGCGGCGAGCGCCAGCCACACCACGCGTCGATCGTGGCGTTCGGCGAGTGCGTCGAGCAACGTCACGCTCTCTTTGTCCTCGCCAGCCCGCAAACACGCGAGGGCGAGTGAAAGCGTGATCCGGTCCTCGTCCGGCGCGAGGCGATGGGCGCGATCGAACCAGCGCCGCGCCCCCATCAAATCGCCAGAGGCGAGTGCCGCCTCGCCTTTTTCCCAGGCAGCCAGCGCTGTGCCGGAGTCGGTCGGCTTTTCTTGCGAAGGGGCGATGGGACCGCGGCGGGGCATGCGCGGCCCAATGTATCTCAGAGAATCCGGGTTTTCGAAAACCGCCCGGTCACGGCTCCCCGGTCACAGCTCCCCAGTCACGGCTTCGGCGCTCCGGTCAGCTTCGGGTGTTCAGGTCGGGAGCTCATTGGGAAGCGGCCTCATGATGATGATGCCCCACCGGGGCGCCCCCAGTCCGGAACACCGCATCGGCATTCTGCTGCTGTGCAGGTGTCATCGCCGCGTAGAGCGTCTGGAAGGCATTCGCCAGCGTCTGCATGTTCCTCGCATGCAAAGTTGCAAGCTCGGCATAGGACTGCATGTTCTGCGCCGCGTTCATCGTCCCGAGCGCGGCGCCGCGCTGGGCAAAGGCCTGGCGCATGCTGTCCGCGTTCGCCGTCATCGCCTGGGCGAAGCGGTCCCATTGCGGCTGCTGGGCCGGGGTGATCTGCAGCGTCGCATGCAACTGGTCGATATATTGTTGCACGGTCTCGGGCCCGCTGGGCGCCGCCGCCTGCGCCTGGTTCGCCTGAGCCTGGCTTTGGGCCAGTGCGCCCGCCGGTAGAGCCAACGGCGCAAGCAGCACCAGGAATGCCAGGCGGAATTTACCATTCATCACGATGCTCTCCTCAATACCCGTAGTAATAAGCGGGCGGGGGCGGGGCGTAATAGGCGGGTGGCGGCGGGGCGTAATAGACCGGGGGCGGCGGTGCCGCCGAGCTTGCGATCGCCCCGCCGATCACCGCGCCGACCCCGAGCCCGAGCAGCGCACCGGCGACCGCGGCTCCAGCGTTGTTGCAGTTATAACATCCCCCGCTCCAGTGGGGCGGTGGCGGTCCGCCGTGCCAGCCGGGGGGAGGCCCGCCGTGCCAACCCGGCGGTGGTCCGCCATGTCCCGGAGGGGGACGGTAGGGCTGTGCCATCGCGGGAAACGCGGCGGGCGTTGCAAGCGCGAGGGCCATCGCAATCGCCGCCGCCACGCGAGGAAATCTCGAGGGATGCATGGCATCTCTCCGTGGCAAGGGATGATCCATGGCATCTGGATTGGTCGGCAATCATGGTTTCTCTAAGACAAAATCCCACCATCACCGCGGCAATGCGTGTCCTGAGAGGACATGCAAATGCCACACAGTGTTCCGAGTCTCATGGCAACAGAAAGCAAATCCCGATGGGAGGGGATTGTCCGATCAGGAGACGCTCGCAAAATAAAGAAATAATATTAGACGGTCTGAAACAATTTCTGGCCCACGAACTCGTCCTTTCCGATACCCCCCGGGCAGGCAAAGACGCCGCTGCCGATATGCGTCGTGAACTGGTTGAGCAGATCGAGCTTTGACATCTTCTCGAAGATCTTGATGAAGCCGGTTCGCGGATCACGCTGATAGGCAATGAACAGCAGCCCGGCTTCGTATTCCAGGCCTTGGCGCCAGGGCGGCCAGCGTTCGGCGATCATCGCCAGACCGTCATTGTAGGAATAGCCGCGACGCAGGATGCGCGCGCCGCCATTGCTCGAGGCTGCGCCCAACCGCACATGGGCGTTGTCGCCGATCACCGGATTGCCGTCTTTGTCCGCGGCGTCGAGGTCGAGCGGAGAGAATTCGCCGCCGCCGGTGAGCGGCGCGCCGCTTAATTTCTTCCTGCCGATCACCTGCTCCTGGAAATCCAGCTCGACATTGTCCCAGTGCTGCAAAGCGATCCGGATGCGCCGCACCACCAGATAGCTGCCGTTCTGCATCCAGGCCGGCCCCTCGCCACCGACCCAGACGACATCCGCGAAGCTGCCATTGCCGATCAGCTTGCCGTCCGCGCGCTCGGCCGGATAAGGGCTGCCGGGATTCTGGGTGCCGTCCTTGAAGCCGAGCAGATTGCGCGGTGTCTCGTCCGGCGGGCTATCGGGCAGAAAGCCGGCCTGGATCCAACGCAGAACCGCGACACCCGGTTTCGCATCATAGGGATCCGCGACACCGGCCTGCTTGCCGCCATAGCCGTTGGCGGCATCGTTCGGTGCAGCCATCCGCGCGAGCTGCCGGATGGCGTGGAAAGCCACCGCGCTGTCATCGGCACAGGCCTGGACACAGAGATCCCCGCCCGTATGCCCGGGATCGAGCTGATCGCCATTGAACCTCGGCAGATCGACCAGTGCCGCCGGCCTTCTTGCCCTGAGCCCGTATCGGTCCTTGCCATCCTTCTCGAAAAGACCGGGGCCGAAGCCGAAGGTCAGCGTCAGGCGCCGGGGCCCCAGGCCGATCGCCTCGCCACTATCGGCCGGCGGGACGGAAGGATCGGGGGTAAGCGCCTCGGCGGTCTGGCCTGCCGTCATGCGGGCGGCCGCCTCGGTCCAGTCACGCAGGAGCTGGACGATGTCCGGCACCTTGTCCGTGACAAGATCGAAGCTCGCGAACAGGACATGAGTCTGCTGCGGCGTGTCGATTCCTGCCTGATGAACGCCGTGAAACGGGACCTTGCCGTCACTGTCGATCGATCCCGCGACGGCGCTGGAGGCCGGGTTGCTCTCGGAGAGTCCCGCCCCCTGCGCCGCGGCGCGGCCGGTCAGCGCCGAGGCGGCGAGCACGCCGCCCGCCGCCTCCAGAAAGCCTCGTCGCGAGGAAAAAGGACAATTGCCCACGAAATTTCCCGCTCTCAGTGCGCGAGCACGAGCGTGTTCACGTCATCCTCGACGTAATAGAACCCGTCGCCGGAAGGCGTCATGGCGATGCCGAAGAGATCGCCGCTGCCGGGCGGACTCTGTGCCTTATCGACATCGATCCATTGCGCACCAAGCTGTTTGCCCGTTGTGGGATCGATCTCGACGACGCGCCCGTCTAGTCCGTTGGTGGCCAGCAGATGGCCGTTCGGGGCCATGCACAGTGCGAGCGGCCGCTGGAGAAATCCGTCCTTGGTCACGGTCTCGCCGGTGCCGGCGCTCGTCGTGCGGGTAAGCGCGTCGGGAATTGCGGCGATGCGATTGCCGATCGCATCGGAGACA
>JASHVY010000375.1 GCA_030044345.1 Acetobacteraceae bacterium
CCGAATTCCCCGATCTCGAGCTTGCCGGCGCGCATCGCCTCGATCTCGGCATTGTAGCTGGTGGTGATGAAGATCTGGACCGGGCAGCCGACCTGCTTGGCGATCAGCTTGCCGATGTCATTGTATACAGGAAGAAGTGCAGCCGTGCTTTCATAGGGTTCCACACCGAAGCGGACGGTGCCGCCGGCCGGGCAGATCCCTGCGGCGTGCGCGCTTCCGGCGGCGAGGCTGAACGCCGCGCCGAGCGCGAGCGCGACCATGCTTGTCCGAACAGATTTCATCGCAAAAATTCCCCCAGCTTTTGACGGGCGAGCGTGCGTGCCTGTTCCCGGCCGCCACAGCCTGACGAACCGCGTGAAGCCGGAACCGGGAGAGGCACGGCCCTGGTTACGAGGCCGACGAAGACATGATGATTGCAGTATCGTGAACGCTTGATGACGGATGGCGCGGATGATGGGATCGCGCGTTGCGGGAATGCTGATTGTATCGACCTCGTTTCAATTTCGCTGATCGGGATGCCCATCGGGACGCGTGGAAGACGATGGAAGAAGGATCGCCGCGATAAGGCAACGGGCGTGATGGAGCGGGTTTTCGCCGCGATGCAAGCGTTACCGTTGTCATCGTTTTTGATCTTTACCGGCATTTCATCGGGATGGAACAATTTCTGCCGACCGCGATCGGCGGATTGCCAGGACACACGTTGGCAGGACACCAGTTGCCGGAACACAAGTTGCCAAAACGGGGCAAGGCTGCGCGGCAAGGGTGACGGTGCATGAGCGAGGCTGGCCGGTCTCTCGATCTTTCCTTGCATTCTTTGCGTGAGACATCTTTGCGAAAGTCCGGGCGCAAGTCCGGGCGCAAGTCCGGCGGGCCGGATCGTGGCGCCGTCGCGTTGCGATGGGCCGTTCGTTTGCTTGCTTGCGTGGTGTGGGTGAGCAGTGGGATCTTCGGGCTCTACATCCTCGCCTTCTACGTGCGGAACGCGGTGGACGGCACGCCCGGCGCCTGGAACCGGGCGCTGCCGCATCTTTACGATGCCTCACGGCCTGCCGGGAACATCGGGATCGGGCTGCATTTCGTCACCGGGGCACTGCTGCTCGTGATGGGACCGCTGCAACTCATGGGTGGGGTGAGGCGGGCCTGGCCCGGCTTTCATCGCTGGGTCGGGCGAGTTTATGTCGGGGCATCGATGCTGGCCGGGCTCGGCGGGCTCATCTTCATCGCCGTGCAAGGCACGATCGGCGGGCCGGTCATGAGCCTGGGCTTCGGACTTTACGGTGCCCTGATGGTGGTCGCGGCGGCGCAGACGATTCGCCACGCGATGGCACGTCGCTTCGAGACCCATCGCGCCTGGGCGATCCGGCTTTTCGCGCTCACGATCGGCTCCTGGCTCTACCGGATGGATTACGGCCTATGGGTGGCCCTGGCCAATGAGGTCGGCCACGCTCATGATTTTCGCGGGCCCTTCGACCGGATCATGGTGTTTTTCTTCTATGTGCCGAATCTCCTGCTGGCGGAGATCATCGTTCGCGGGGGACGGCTCAGGGGCAAGGCTGCGCAGGCGTTCGGGGTCGCGACGCTCGGCGCGGCCTCCGCGCTGCTGCTGATCGGCACCTACTACTTCACCCTCCGCCACTGGGGTCCGCCGATTGCCGCCCTGATATGAGGGCGTTCGAGAGCGTGATGACCGGAGGCGGGATCACGCGCGGTTGAGCGCCTCCAGGCTGCGGCCGGTCGTGAGCGGGCCATAGAGGCCGACGATCGCGGCCGAGGCGAGCCAGCAGGCGGCGATATAGACGAAGACGGTCTGATAGCCGTAGCCCGCATAGAGCGCCGAGACGATGAAGGGACCGATGACGTTCGCGAGCCGACCGACGCCGTAGGTGAGGCCATGGCCCGAGCCGCGCATGCGGGTGGGATAAAGCTCGGGCGTATAGACATAGAGCCCGACTGCAAAAACCTGGATGCCGACGACCACGAGCGCGCCGAAGAGCATGATCAGGACGGGTTCGAATGTCATGCCATAGGCCAGGCCAGAGATCGCGATCAGCAGGGCGACCACGGTGAGCAGCCATTTGCGGTCGATCCGCTCGAGCAGGTTCGCGGCGACGAGGGCGCCGAGCGGATTGCAAAGCGCGATGACGCTCGAAAAGGTGAGCGAGCGGACGACGGTGAAGCCGTGCTGGGCGAGCAGCGTCGGCACCCAGGAGACGAAGCCGTAGAAGCCGAGCGTCTGGAAGATCCAGACGAAGAGGAGCATGACGGTCCGGCCGCGCCAGGCGGGAGCGAAGAGCTCGCGGTAGCTGACCTCGGGTTCCGGCTTCTCATCGGCGTGGGGATCCGGCTCCTTCAGCGGGCCTGATTCGGCGCGCGCGGCGCGTTCGAGCGTGGCCGTTCCTTCCTCTGCCCGGGCCGCGTTTCCGCGCAGATGGAACCAGCGCGGCGATTCGATCATGCGGGCGGCGAAGATGAGGGCGAAGATGCCGAACGCGCCCCAGACGAAGACGAGGCGCCAGCCCCAGGGCGCGAGCGGCACCACGAAGCGCGAGACCCAGGCGGTGGCGGGAATGCCGATGAGGCCCACAGTCATCACGATGCCGAGGTATTTGCCGCGCAGGCGGGCGGGGAACACCTCACCCACATAGGTGTTGGCGATCACGGTCATTGCCGAAAGGCCGATGCCGGTGATGAGGCGAAAGAGGGCGAGGGTGAAGAGATCCCAGCTTGCGGCATTGGCCAGCGAGGCGAGCGTATAGATGAGTGTCGCGATGATGAAGCCGCGCTTGCGGCCGCTGCGGTCCGCGAGCCAGCCGCCGCAGGCGGCGCCGACGAACATGCCGGCAAAGCTCGCCGAGATGGTCAGCGCGACGGCGGAGACCGGGATGTGCCATTGATGGATGACGGCGGGTGCGGCGAAGCTGAAGGTATTGAGATCGGAGAGCTCGAAGAAATAGGCGAAGGCCAGGGCTGCGACCGCCCGCCGGTGGAGGGACGTGATCGGAAGGCGGTCTAGCCGTGCGCTGATGCTCGCCATGAAGGCGTCTCTCCATATGTATGTTCTATGTTGGGTGCCAGAGCCCCGATTGCGGATGCTCCGACCGCGAAGGCGGAGGACAGGATCGCGCGACGATCCGTCAGGACCGAAGGGACCGCAATTCCCGTGACTTCACGGGGCATATTGGCGGCTCGGGCCGTCTCTGGCAACGGACCCGAACACGGCCGATCAGGTGAGGATTCGCCCGAGCGCGCGCCTGAACCGGGCCGGCGAGAGCGCGATGATCAAAAATCATCACGCTCTAAG
>JASHVY010000037.1 GCA_030044345.1 Acetobacteraceae bacterium
AGCCCCCAGTCCGGGCGGTCCGGATGGCGGACGAAGGCACCGGGGGCGATGGTGCTGAAAGGAGCGGCAGGCACGCGCAGTCTCCTGGAACGGGCGGCCGCGATCTCAAGGACGCAGGACCACGTAGCCGCAACCCGAGTTTAACGATTTTATGGCAGAGGCACGATCCGTGACAGCGTCCGAACGGAAACGGGTACCGAGCTTGTGAGTGGCGGCCTCTCCCCGGCCAATCCCTTGTGGATTGCCGAATGCCTCTGCGCGCGCCTCTGCCATGACATGGCCGGGGCGCTTGGCGCATTGACGGGCTCGCTCGCGCTGGCGCTTGAGAACGATACCCTCTCTCAGGAGGCGATCCGGCTGGCAAGCCTCACCGGACAGGCGCTCGAGGCGCGCCTCAAGCTCCTGCGCGCGGCCTGGGCGGGAGAGGGTGCGCCGCTCGACCGTGCGCGTCTCGCCGAGCTTGCCCAGGGTTTGGCGGACCGCCGGATCACGCTTGAGCTGGAGGGTTTGCCATCCCAAACCCTCTTCGCGCCGGATATCGGCCGGCTCGTCCTCAATCTCGTCCTGCTCGGGGCCGAGGCCCTGCCGGCGGGCGGGAGCGTATCGCTCGCGCTGGAGGGCAGGGGCCTCGTGCTCGACATCGCCGGGCCGCGCGCCGAGTGGCCTCCCGGGCTCATGGCTGCGCTCAAAGGCGAGGCGCTGATCGAGGGCCCCCGCACCCTGCAAGCGCCGCTCACTGTTCTGCTCGCCCACGCCGCAGGCCTGCGGCTCTCCCTTCTCGCTCCTCCTGCTCTTCTCGCTCCTCCGGGCAGGCATGATGCCGGTGGCGCCAGACGCCTTTTCCTCGCCCTTCCTGCGGAAAGCCGAATTTCTTGATCGCCGAATTTCTTGATCGCAGTCGGGCGCTCCGGCACAAGAGCATCGCATGCGCGATTTCTCCGATCTCTCCGAGCGCGAGATCCTGGCGCTGGCGATCGCTAGCGAGGAGGAAGATGAGCGCATCTATGCCGACTTCGCGGAGGGCCTGCACGCCGACTATCCGGCCACCGCGACCATGTTCACCGAGATGGCGGCCGAGGAAGGGGAGCATCGGCGCCGCCTGATCGATCTCTACCGGCAGAAGTTCGGCGAGCATATTCCGTTGATTCGCCGCCACGACGTCCGCGGCTTCGTCAGCCGCCGCCCGGTCTGGCTGATCCGTCCCCTCGGCCTCGATACCGTGCGCAAGCAGGCCCAGCTCATGGAGCTGGAGACCACGCGCTTCTATCGCCGCGCAGCCGCGCGGAGCACGGATGCCTCGATCCGCAAGCTGCTCGGCGACCTCGCCGAGGCCGAGGTCGTGCACGAGCACGTCGCCGACCGGCTGGTGCAGGAGAATCTGCCCGAACAGGTGCGTGAGGAAGAGGCCCAGACGGCGCGGCGGATGTTCGTGCTCCGGGTCATTCAGCCCGGGCTCGCCGGGCTGATGGATGGTTCGGTCTCCACGCTCGCTCCGGTCTTCGCCGCCGCCTTCGCCACCGGCCGTCCCTGGGATGCCTTCGCGGTCGGCCTTGCGGCGTCCGTGGGAGCCGGCATTTCGATGGGCTTCGCCGAGGCGCTCTCGGACGATGGCAGCCTGACCGGGCGCGGCTCGCCCTGGCTGCGCGGCGCGGTCTGCGGCCTGATGACCACCCTGGGCGGCATCGGCCATACCTTGCCGTTCCTCATCCCCGCGTTCCGCACCGCGCTCATTGTCGCGGTCGTCATTGTGGTGATCGAGCTCCTGGTGATCTCCTGGATCCGCTGGAAATACATGGATACGCCCCCGATCTCGGCGACACTTCAGGTGGCGCTCGGGGGCGCGCTGGTCTTCGCGACCGGCGTGCTCATCGGCAGCAGCTAGATCAATATGGCGTCTGGTGGATCGTGGAGCGCCGGGGTCCCCGTCGCGGGGTGCCCCGATCCGCCAAAGCCCCAGGGGAAGTGAAGAAATTGATCGAGAAAACAAAGCGAAAGCGTGATGATCGAAAATCATCACGCTCCAAGCCGGCCGCAACCGCGCCCGGAATTTCGTTATAGTCAGATTTCCTTACGCTTTTTCACGAGGCAGTCACTTTTTGCGCGGTTAGTCTTGGCCCCAAGGCGCGGCAAGCCGCCGGCGGGAGAACCGTCCGTGACGGGAGCAAAGGATGAGCGGACGTCAATCTCTCCCGGGCCCGGCGGCGGGTCCGGCCTGGCAAGACGTGCATTATGACCGGGCGAGCCTCTTCTTCCATTGGGCCTCGGCCGTCCTGATCGGCATCAACTGGCTCCTCGGCCAGGGTTTCTTTCTCTTCCCGCGCGGCACGCCGCGCGGCGCGGCGGTCACGACGCACACGCTGATCGGCTTGACGATCGGCGCGATGCTTCTCGCGCGCCTCTTCTGGCGGCTTGGACCCGGAAGGCGGCTGGCGGCCGAGCCCGGCCTTCTCGGGGCGGCCGCGAAAGCCGGGCATGGCGTGCTCTATCTGCTGATCGGCATCACCGTGCTGGCCGGCGCCGCGCGCTCCTTCGGGCATGGCTATCATTTCTACGGCACATTGCTGGTGCCGCCGATCGCGTTCCTTGCCCACGGCGCGTTCGGCCTGCTCGGCCATCTGCACACCAGGCTCGCGGATTTCCTGATCATCCTTGCCGGGCTCCATGCGCTGGCGGCCATCGCCCATCATGTCGTGCGGGGTGATTTCATCCTGCTGCGGATGGCGCCTTTCCTGCCCGCCGGCCTCCGCCGCGCGCAGCTCAGGATCGCATCCCTCGCCGCGCCCGGCGCGAAGTCCTCGCGGCTTGCGCCGGGCGTCCGTGACGGCGGAGGTTAGCTGTTTAGAGCGGATCGCGCCTGATTGGACCTGATTGGAATCGCGAAGCGATCCAAGGGCGCGTGAATCCGCTCGGCAAAACAACGCCAGCGTGTTCAGCCAGGCTGAACACGCTCTAGTCCCGGCAAGCTCAGTCGGTGCGGATGATCCGCCCGTTGCTCGTATTCATGGTGAAGCGGGCGATCACATCGCCATGCGCGGTGACGAAGGCGAAGCTCACCGTATGATCGGCGTTTTGGGTCACATCGCCCACCTTCCAGTCATGCTGGCCGTTGCGCAGCAGGATCGCCTCGGCGATCGTCTGAACGTCGGATGGTGAGAGCCCGAGATCGGCAGGGCGATGGAAGAGGCTCCAGGTCTCGCGCCTGGCGAACAGGGCATGCAGGGCGTGCCGCTTCATCCAGGGCCCGGCCCAGGCCTCAGGCCCGGCTCCTCCGGCCGGGCCGTGCATCATCGGCATCCCCATCCCCATCCTGGACATTCCAGGCATCCAGGCCCCGCCATCGGGCCGGTTCGCCATCGGCCCAAGGGGCGGCCCAGAGGGGGGAGAGACGACCTGGGCGGGTGCAGCGCCGGCGGCGGGCGCGGGCTGGGCACCGGCCAGGGGTGAGAAGGCCAGGGCGGCCCCTGCGAGCAGGGCGGCTCCGGCAATGGCGGGGATCAGGATGCGCATTTATCGCTCCTCCACGGTCAAGGGCACGGTCATGGACACGGTCATGGGTCCGAGGCGGCGCAGTATGCCAGCGCAATTCCGGCGGGATCGCGACGAAGCGCAACGGAGTGCAACCGCGCGCCGCGCTCTTCTGCCCCGCGCCGGGAGAAGGACGCGGGCGTGAGAAATTCGCGCCGAAGCGCTATGCTCTCTCTCCGTGGAGACTGCCCAGCACGTCCTGATCGTTGATGACGATCGCGAGATCCGCGATCTCCTGGCCCGCTTTCTCGAACGCAACCGCTTCCGGGTCACGGCGGTGCGCGATGCGCGCGATGCGCGGCGCGCCTGGCCGCATGCCCATTTCCATCTCGTCGTCCTCGACCTGATGCTGCCCGGGGAAGGGGGGCTCGATCTCGCCCGCTGGATGCGCAGCCAGTCGGACGTGCCGATCATCATGCTCACGGCCATGGGCGAGGAGACGGACCGCATCATCGGCCTCGAGCTCGGCGCCGACGATTATCTCGCCAAGCCCTTCAATCCGCGTGAGCTGCTCGCGCGCATCCGCGCGGTGCTGCGCCGTTCCGGCGAGCCTTCCGAGCGGCGCGAGGCGGCCGGGGCTCAGGCGCTTCACTTTTCGGGCTGGACGCTCGAGCCTGCCCGAAGGCGGCTGGTCAACCCCGACGGGGTCGAGGTTCCGCTCACCGGCGGCGAATACGACCTGCTGCTCGCGCTCGTCGAACGCGCCAACCGGGTGCTGACGCGCGACATGCTGCTCGATCTCCTGCGCGGCCGGCAGGCCGGGCCGTTCGACCGCGCGATCGACGTCGCCATCAGCCGGCTCCGGCGCAAGCTCGATGATGACGGGCGCCGTGCCCAGCTCATCAAGACCGTGCGCGGGGGCGGCTATGTGCTTGCCACCACGATCGAGCGCCGATGAGCGCGGGCGCGATCAGGCTGCGCGGACTGCGGCTGGCCAGGTTCACCCTGGGAAGGTTCAGTCTCTGGCCGCGCAGCCTGGCCGCGCGCACGGCGGTGCTGCTGCTGGCGGCGCTCATCACCGTTCAGATCGCCGGCCTCTCGATCGATGCGCTCGACCGGGTCGATCTGGAGCGGCTGGCCCAGATCCGCGACATCTCGGTCCGGCTCAGCATGCTCTACCGTGCGATCGCCACCGTGCCGGCGGACGACCGGGAGGCCGCCCTCTCGGTGATTGCCATGCCCCCCGGGATGCGGGCGCAAATCCTGCCGCGCTCGCCGATCGATACGCCGGACCGGCGCCTGCCGCTGGCGCCGGAGCCGCTCAAGCGCGCGCTCCATGTCGCGATGCTGCTGGTGCCGACGCCCCCCTGGCTGCGCCCGGACAAGATCGTCGTCCGCGGCGACTTCCCCGAAAGGCGGCTCCTGATCGGCATGCGGCTGCCGCGGCAGGAGCCGCGGCCGGCGCCCCTGGGTCCCCCGGATTCCTCCCCGGATTCCCCCTCGAATTCTCCCCTGGCGCCACCACCGCCCGACGACGGGCCCTGGCTCACGGTCAGCGTGCGCGTGCCGCCGCCGCTCCCTTGGCACTCGCCCTCCTTCCTCACCGCCTTCACCCTGATGACCGCGGTCGCGGCGCTGCTCACCATCTGGGCGGTGCGCCGGCTCACCCGGCCCGTCAGCACGCTTGCCGCCGCCGCGGAGCGGCTGGGCCGCGATGTCAATGCTCCGCCGCTCTCCGAGGACGGGCCGACCGAGATCGCGACCGCGGCGGCCGCCTTCAACACCATGGCCGCGCGCATCCGCCGCTTCGTCGATGACCGCACCTTCCTGCTCAGCGCCATCGGCCATGACCTGCGCACCCCGATCACCCGTCTCAAGCTGCGGGCCGAATTCATCGAGGACGAGGAGCAGCGGCGGAAGATGCTGGCCGATCTCGACGAGCTCGAGAAGATGGTTGCCGCCACGCTCGATTTCGGCCGCGATACCACCGCCGCCGAGCCGGTGGTGCCGTTCGATCTCGCCCTGCTCTGCCAGACCGTCCTCGATGAGGCCGCCGATGTGCGGCCGGAAGCGACGGAACGGCTCGCCTATGCCGGGCCGGCGCATCTGACCGCCCGGGCCCGTCTCATCGCGCTCAAGCGGGCGCTCGGGAACCTGGTCAGCAACGCGGTCGCCTATGGCGGCTGCGCGCTGCTCACCCTCACGCCGCCGGAGAGCGATCCGGGAGGCGTGGCGCGAATCGAGATCGAGGATGAAGGGCCGGGCATCCCGCCGGCCGATCTGGAGCGCGTCTTCCAGCCGTTCCAGCGGCTGGAGGCGAGCCGCAACCGGGAAACCGGGGGCACCGGGCTCGGCC
>JASHVY010000376.1 GCA_030044345.1 Acetobacteraceae bacterium
GCCAAACCCGCCATCAATCGCGTCGGCAACGGCGGCCGGCCTGGCTTGTCCTCATAGACCGCCCCGAACCGTTGCTCGAGAAATGACCAGTCGATCGTCCGCGCCAGCTTCACCAGCGGGTGGCCCATAGCGATGATCGCGTCGAGCCGCGAGCGCAGAAGATCGGTCTGTCCCGTATCGCGTCGTTCCTTTGGTCGCATCCTATCCTCCGACGCGACACGGAATCACGGTTCGCGATCCGGCGGAATCCTGAAAATCAAATTGCAAGCTTTTGTGCCGTCAAACCCCGGAAGCTTGCAATCTCACGACGACTTCCGCACCCAAAACTGCTTCTCATTCAGCCGCTTGGGCAGCTCTTCACGGACGACTATTTCTGCTTGACCGAAGGCGGTGCGTGTCCGGCGGCTCTTTCATCGGCGATGAGCTGGCGGAGGGATCCGATGCCATCGTCCGTGAAGGCGGGCACGCCGTGCTGGCCGACGCCGTAGACCCAGAGGCAGCCGTCCTCGGGGAAGAGGTCGACCGACAGGTCGGAGAGCCAGTTTTCGTCCTCGCCGAGCAAGTTGGCGACGTAGCGGATGGTGAAGACGGCGCCGATGGCTGCCAAGATCAGGCCGCGCGACTACGGGCTGCCACGCATAGCTGCCAGTGCCAGGGTAGCAGATCGTCGATCTGACGGGCGGGATTCTCGGCGATCCGAACCAGTGCCTTGGCCAGCCAAGCTTGTGGATCGATGTCATTCATTTTGGCGGTAATGATGAGGCTGTACATGGCTGCCGCGCGCTGTCCGCCGCGGTCAGAACCCGCAAAGAGCCAAGACTTTCTGCCAAGCGCGATGCCGCGCAACGCCCGCTCCGCGGCATTGTTCGAGATGCAGATCCGGCCGTTATCGAGGACCCTTGTGAACGTCGGCCATCGCTTGAGCATGTAGTCCATTGCCTTGGCGAGATCGTTGCCGCGCGAAAGTTTCGTCCGCTGCTCGCGCAACCAGCCTTCGAGATCAGCGATCAGCGGTGCGCTGAACTCCTGCCGGACCGCCCTGCGCCGATCGGCACTTTCACCATTGATCGCGCGCTCGATCTCGAGCAGAGCGTCGATGCGCCGGACCGTCTGCAACGCCAACGGTGAGATCACGCTGATTGCCTTGCCCTGCGCTTTGCGGTGCGCGTTCTCGGCGAGATCGGCCAGGGCGAAGAACGGGCGGCGGGCATGAGCCCAGCACCCGGCCTCGAGGATCGGGCCTGGGTCGCGGTCTGCCTCGTAGAGCTTGTTGTAGCCGCTGAAGGCGTCGGCTTGGAGAATGCCTGCCCAACCGGCAAGATGCGTCTGTGGGTGCTCGCCGCGGCGATCGCGCGAGTAATAGAACATCGCCGCCGGCGGATCTCGCCCGCCGAAGGGCCGATCATCGCGGACATAAACCCAACAACGCCCAGTGTCGGTTTTCCCCTTGGCCAGGACGGGGACAGTGGTGTCATCGCCGTGCAGCCGCTCGGCGGCAAAGACGTGCGCTTCGACGCGCGTGAGGAGCGGGGCGAGGACGGCGCAGCATGCGCCGACCTGATCGGCCAGGGTCGAGAGGCTGAGCGGCACTCCTTCCCTCGCATAGCGTTCGGCCTGGCGGTTAAGCGGCTGGTGCTGCCCGAACTTCTCGAACAGGATCATCGCCAAGAGCTTCGGACCGGCCCAACCCCGGGCAATCACATGGAACGGCGCCGGCGCTTGGCTGATCTTCTCGCAGTCCCGGCAGGTAAACTTCTCCCGGACATGCTGGATCACCTTCCACCGCCGCGGAATCGTCTCCAGCGTCTCGGTGATGTCCTCCCCCACTTTGCGCAGCCGCATCCCACCGCAGCACTGGCAGGCCGTCGGGGCCGGCTCGATCACGCGCTCGCGCGGCAGATGCTCGGGGAAGGGTTGGCGCGCTGGGCGCCGGTGGGTAAAGCCCTCTACGTTCGTGGTCTTGGCCACGGCACGTTCCGCGGCGATCTCGTCCTCGGTGGCCGCGCTCTCGAGCTCCTCGAACCCGAGTTCCATCTGATCGAGAAGCCGCGCTGCGCGTTCCGATCGTTGGCCATAGAGCTGGCGTCGCAGCTTCTCGATCTGCAATCGTTGGTGGACGATCAGCGCCTCATCCTCGGAGGCCTTGGCCTTTGCCACCGCGAACTCCGCCTCGATGCGCGCCGCCCGCGCCGCCGCCTCGTGGTGTCTGCCACGCTCGGCAATCAGCGCTGCTTTCAGCCCTTCAATATCCTCCGGCAGGCCCTCGGGCGCGGCTTCCATGCCCGCCATGGAATCACGATTCGCGGCCGTTGACTCGAAAAAAATGACGCCTTCATCGCTATCCCACCAGCTCCGGCCGGAACGTATATCGGGGCTGCCGCCAGTCGATGCCGTCAAGCATATAGGCAAGCTGAGCTGCCGAAATCGCCACCGTCCCATCGGCAGGTGACGGCCACAAGAAACGCCCACGTTCCAGCCGCTTCGCGTAAAGCGACATGCCGATCCCGTCGTGCCAAATGATCTTGATCAGATCACCCCTCGCGCCCCGGAACACATACAAATCGCCGGCGTGCGGATCACGGCCGAGCGCCTCCTGCACCTGG
>JASHVY010000377.1 GCA_030044345.1 Acetobacteraceae bacterium
GCGGTGAAGCCGTTCGATCTCGTCACCATTCCGGCCTGGACCTGGCACCAGTTCCGCGCGAGCGAGGGCGAGCCTCTGGGCTTTCTCTGCATGGTCAATCGCGAGCGGGACCGGCCGCAATTGCCGAGCGAGGCCGAGCTTGCCGCGCTGAAATCCGCCCCGCAGGTGGCCGCCTTCCTCGCCGGCTGAGCCTGACGAAACAGTTCGCATAACGAAATTCCCCCCGGCGCCGCGCGCCGGGCGTAGGACATATTGTCCTCCCCCCGGGCCAGGCTTATTGCCGGTCTCATGCGCCGGCCCCATCTGCGCGGGCGGCGCCCGCGCGTGGGAGGGAACTTATGGATTACGAGGCCTTTTTCCGCAGGGAACTGGACACTCTCCGCGGGGAAGGGCGGTACCGGGTCTTCGCCGATCTCGAGCGGATGGCCGGCAAGTTTCCGCACGCGCTGCACCGGGCCGGTACGGAGCCGGCCGAGGTCACTGTCTGGTGCTCCAACGATTATCTCGGGATGGGCCAGCATCCCGCCGTGCTGGCGGCGATGCATGCGGCGCTCGACCGGGCCGGCGCGGGTGCCGGGGGCACGCGCAATATCGCCGGCACGAACCACGATCATGTGCGGCTCGAGGCGGCGCTCGCCGCACTCCACGGCAAGGAGGCGGCGCTTCTCTTCACCTCTGGCTATGTCGCGAACTGGGCGGCGCTCGGCACGCTCGCGGCGCGGATGCCGGGCATGGTGGTGCTGTCGGACGAGGCGAACCATGCCTCGATGATCGAGGGGATCCGCCACAGCCGGGCCGAGCGGCATATCTTCGCGCATAACGACCCCGATGATCTCAGGCGGAAGCTTGCCGGGATCGCGCCCGGGCGGCCCAAGCTCGTGGCTTTCGAATCGGTCTATTCGATGGATGGCGATATCGCGCCGATCGCCGCGCTCTGCGATGTGGCGGAGGCGCATGGCGCGCTCATCTATTGCGACGAGGTGCATGCGGTCGGGCTCTATGGCGAGCGGGGCGGCGGCATTTCCGAGCGGGAGGGCGTGACCCACCGGATCGGGGTGATCGAGGGGACGCTCGCCAAGGCGTTCGGCGTGATCGGCGGCTATATCGCCGGTTCCGCTTCACTTTGCGATTTCGTGCGCAGCTTCGCCTCCGGCTTCATCTTCACAACCGCGCTGCCGCCGGCGATCGCGGCAGGCGCGCTCGCCGCCGTGCAACACCTGACGGAGAGCGGCGCCGAGCGTGCGCGCCATCGCGAGCGGGTGGAGCGGGTGCGCCGGCGGCTCGATGCGGCCGGGGTGCCGCATATGCGCAATCCGAGCCATATCGTTCCGGTGCCGGTGGGGGATGCGGCGCTTTGCAAGCGGATCAGCGATCTTCTGCTTTCCGACTATGGAATTTACGTCCAGCCGATCAATTACCCGACCGTGCCGCGCGGCACGGAGCGGCTGCGCATCACGCCGACGCCGCTCCATTCGGATGCGGATATCGAGCATCTCGTCTCGTCGCTTTCGGCGATCTGGGGGGAGCTACGGTTGAAGCGGGCGGCGTAGCGGGAGAGGGAAGGAGTCAGGCTTCGTTCTGCGGCACGTGCGACTGAGTTAAGGACGCATGAGTAAACCTGAACGTATTCGTGATCCTGTCCACGACCTAATTGAATTCGGGACTGCGGCCGACCCTGATCAGAGGCAATTGGAACAAGTACTCTGGCGAGTCATTGAGACTCGATCTTTCCAGCGTCTACGTCGGATCAAACAGCTTGGCTTTTCCGAGCTCGTGTTCCCAGGTGCCACGCACACGCGTTTCGCGCACAGCATCGGCGTATTCCACACCGCGCGCCTGCTTGTCGGTGCCATACGCCGCAGCGTCGCTGCGATTGGTCGGGACTTTGATGCTCATCAGGCGCGCGTCGCAATGGCGGCAGCATTATTGCATGACCTGGGACACGGCATGTTCAGCCACGCCTTTGAACGTCTCGGCAAGCATTTCGGGCTGGCGCTGGTGGACCACGAAGCCATGAGCGACCGCCTGATCCGCAGCGATGAGATCCGGGCCGCGTTCGGCGGGCCTGGCGGTCTCGGCCCCAGCTTTGCTGACGAAGTTGCCGACATGGTCAAGGCCAAGCAGCCAAGCAATCTCTATGCATCGGTCGTTTCCAGCCAGTTCGACGCTGATCGGCTCGATTACATGCAGCGCGATCGTTTGATGACCGGCGTACAAAGCAGTGACGTTGATGCAACCTGGCTGATTGCCAATCTCGAAGTTGGCTCCGTCAAGACTGGGAGTGAAGATGGACAGACGGGTGCGGTCGAAACACTGGTGCTCAGCCACAAGGCGCGACAGACAGCAGAGAGCTATGTGCTCGCGATCCTTCACCTCTATCAGAACGTTTACGGCCATAAGACAACTCGCGGCGTAGAGGCGACTTTCTTTGCACTGATGAGTCGGATCCTTGAACTGCAGGGAGAGGGGAACGGAACGGCTGTCGGTCTTCCTGAAAAGCATCCAATTCTTCGCTTCGCGGCGAATCCCGAGAACACCGACCGCACGCTTGACCTCGATGATACGGTCTTCTGGGGTGCGCTGTCGCAGTTGGTCGAGGCTGCCGATCAGCCTGTGGCCAGCCTCGCGAGGCGAATGCACGACCGAAAGCTGCCATCCTGCATCGATATCCGGCGGCAGGTTGAGGAAGCGCTGCCCCCTCCGCCCAGGGAGGAAACGGTGGATCGGAAGGCACGGCTTGGCCGGGTCAAGCTGATCTGCAGTAATATTGTAAGCGCTCTCGAAGAGCAGCAGGCGGGAGTCTCCCTTGCGAAACGCCCGGTGCTTGTGGATGAGTACGAAAGATCTCCCTATCGTCGCTTCGACACGGGCCGTACGCCGATGAACCAGATCCATATGCGTCAGGGAAATTCGGTCCGCGATGTAGCCGAACTGTCGGCGATCGTTGCAGGCGCTGAGTCTTTCGAAATCTGTCGAGCCTACGATTTTTCGGATGACGGAATCGGGACGGAGATGGTAAAGAACATAATAGGAACAGAATTGAAGGAAGCCAACTGTGGCGATCCGTAATCCGCACTTGCTCGCTGCCGAGATCGTGCGTGACGCTGGGGGGGAGCTGGTTGGCCGAACCAGGCTGCAGAAGGTAGCCTATCTCACTAAGTTGG
>JASHVY010000378.1 GCA_030044345.1 Acetobacteraceae bacterium
GCCGATGGTCATATCGACCGGGTCGATCACCCAGGAGCCGCCCTGGCCGGCGTCGATGGTGGCACTGCCGAGCGAGAGCGTCTGGCCCGAGGTCTCGATATGCCCGCCCGCGCTGCCCGCGCCGGTGGCGAGGATCTGTGCCCCCGAGGCAATGGTGGTGCTGGCGGACTCATTTGTCACACCCGGCTCGATGCCGACCAGGACGGACCCACCGCTGGTGCCCGAAGCGTTGAGCTGCGCCGTGGGGTCGAGCGTCGTGGTCTTGCCGTCGGCGACGATCTCTCCGCCCGTTCCGTCCGCATTGGTGGCCGCCACCGCGCCGGAAACCTCGACCGTGCCGTTCGGCGCCGTGAGCCAGACCTGTCCGGCAACGGTCTTCGTCCCTGTGGCCTGAATCACCCCGCCGCGATTGCCCGCCAGCGCATAGACATTCCCGCCCGCCGACGCCAGCGCCGCGGCCGCCGCCTTGATCGTGCCGCTATTGCTCGCATCGCCGCTTGCCGTCGTATCGGGCGCGACATAGATGCCGGCCGGCCCGTTCTCAGGGCTCAGCAGGACCTCATTGCCCGCCGCCAGCGCCGCGGTGCCATTGGGGGCAGTGATCGTGCCCGCATTGCTGACCGCCTTGCCGATCAGCACCACGTTTCCGTTCTGCGATGTGATGCTGCCCTGGTTGGTCACTGTGCCGTTCGAGCTGCCCGAGAAGGTCATCGTCCCGCCGCCCATGAACTGGTCGTTCGGCACATCGCGCGTGCTGGCCACGAAGCTGCCGCCGGTCAGCACCTTGCCGCCCGGCCCCACCACCACGCCATTCGGGTTGATGAGATAGACCGAGCCGGTGGCGCCGAGCTGCCCCGCGATCGTCGAAAGATTGCCGCCTGTCACGCGGTTGAGCGTGGCCCCAGAGCCATTGTTGATCTGCACCGAGTTGGCGCTGCCGATCGAGAAGCCTTGCCAGTTGATGATGCCACGGCCGGTCGCTTGGTTGATCGTCATCGCCGGCCCGGCGGTCGCGATGCCTCCCGCGCCGGCCACATAGGAACCACCCGTCGGCAGCGTCTGCGCGAGCGCCGGCACCGCGAGGCCGGAGAGCATGGTGCTGGCCAGCAGCAGGCAACGCCGGCGGCCGGCGTTGCCTCGGCAAGCTTGCCCCCTGGTTCTCTTCGGATCTTCGCCCATGACGCCCCCGACCATGCGCATTGAAACCGAAACAAAACGGCTCAGAAAAAAAGACAGATGTCAACGCATTTTCATCATGAACGCCGCGTTTTCATCGAACTGTTGCCATGGCGGCACAGAGACAAGCAAAGAGCTCCGGTAAACTCATGAACTTTTCGCAATCATTTTCACGGATCGAGACACATCTTACGCCATTTCCATTCGGCGCGATCCGATCGATGTACGTGCTAAGCATTTTGCACGTGGAAATGACATGAAGCGCAATGCCGCTCTTACGCTCCGTTGCAGAGCCGGGTTGAAACAGAACCTCCGGCACGGATCCAGTCGGACCATGAACAGAACCACGAGTCGGATTCTTACTAGGCGCCGAGCAGGGTGGTGGTCTTGAAGCTTGCGCCGGGCGGATTGTTCGGCGTCCCGCTATTGCCGTTGCTGTTCATGTGCGTGTGCGTCGCGCACCAATCGACGAGGCTGCCGAGCGAGATGGGCGCCGCTGTCTGTCCACTCGCCGCAATCAGCACTTGCGGTGCCGTCACCACCACTTTGAGCGGACTGGTGATCTCGATCCGATCGACCCGCAGCACGATCTGCTGCCCGCGCACGTCGCGATGGCCGAGCTCCGTTGCCTTCGCGTCGGCGATGCGAAGGGCAGTATTGTCCGCCCCCAGCGCCACTTGATGGTCTCGTACGCCGCCCACCGAAACGAGCAGCACATCCCCCGCATCCGGCATGGCGGTGAAGCCGTAGGGCATGAGCAACTCAACGTTATTCTTCACCTCGGCATCGAGCTGGCTTTCCGCGATGCTCACGCGCGGCCGGAACCGCGTCACTGCCGGATCGACCGCGCTTGCCACCAGCGCCGTCTGCACCTCGGCGGGATTGAAGCTGTCGATCGCGTGCTGTCCCTTCACCACATAGATCGAGAATCGCCGCACCCAGGAAAGGCTCGCTCGCGCCGCGTAGATGTTCTGGCCCTGCACCAATCTGCCGGCCGCGCGCGCGGTGCCCGTGTTCGTCAGCACGAGCCTTCCTTGCGCATCGTCCGTCATCAGCACCCCGCGCAGCCGGCAGAGCCGCTCGAAGAACTCATAGGCCGTCTCGTCCCGCTCGATCGTCGCGTCCGCAAACGGCCCGCCCACATCCGTTTCGATCGCGCTCCAACCCTGATAGAGCTGACCGTTGACGCTCAGCGTCAGCGCGTCCTCCGTTCCGCTCATGAAGCGAGCGCCATTCCTGCAAGCGGCATGAAGAGCGGATGCAGGGCCGCGTTCAGCGCCACCAGCCTATCCGCCTGGCTCGCATCCGCATAAAGACGCTGCGCCAGCGCAAGCGCCGGCAGGCTCGATTGCGTCGCATAGGGCCCGAGATCGGGCAGCGCCTGGGCGCGCTGGATGAAGTCCTGCATCATCAGCGCCGAGACACCTTGCCAGGCGGCATAGAGCGCGTCCTGCCCGGCATCGGCCGCGGCAACCGCCTGGGCATCGATCAGGTCGAAGAGCTGGCTCCGCGCGGTCGTGGCGGCGCTCGCATTGCTCCAATCCGTCTGCGCGTAAACCAATGCCGCCACCAGCGCCTGCAGCGCCTGCGTCGTGACCCCGGTCTCGACCGAGAGGTTGTGCAGATGCTCGCCGAGCTCGGCCGCCTGCCGCGCCATCTCCGCAAGGCCGCCGATCGAGCCCACGCTGCCCAGCCCCGCCAGCATCGGCAGGAGATCGACGATTCTCTCCCCGACCCCCGCAACCTTCTCAGCGAGCTCGCCGAATTTCCCGCGCACATTCTCCGCATGCTCCGAAAGCCGCTGCCACACGCCCGGGTGCTCGAGCTCTTTCGTCTCGTGGCTCACCTTCGCCGCCGCCGGCACCAGCCCCTCGAGCTTCCTCTCAAGCTCGGTCGGCATCAGCGTGATCCGGTCCTGCGCCGAAACCACAACTTCAAGATTCGGATCGGCCATCGCTCAGCACCAGGGTTTGGGGTCGAAGTTCACTTAGGACAGAGCCGATGGCTGGCCGGCTCGACCTTGAGCCGTCCTATCGGGTGATTCCGTAAGCGGACATTCAGGAACGCCGAGCGGTGGGAAGCCCGCCGGCATATTCGGGTCTTGCGCTTGTGCTCGATTGAGCATATCAATTGCTCAATGGAGCAATGTCATGTCTCATTCAAAACCCTCTTCCCAGGCCACGCCCGCACGTGCGGTTAAGGTGAGAACTGCGGCAGTAGCCAAGCGCAAGATGGCCCTCCCAGGAGTGCCCAAAGGTAAGCTTGCGCTGCCGAAGCGCACGGATTGGAAGCATTCGTACTTGAGTGTGTATCGTGCATCGCCGCTTGAACGCATCTCCTGGATTAAAAAGGGTATTCCAGCCGTTGAAGCGAAGCGTCTTTTCGTTGACTTGCCTATCGGACAGGGTGTCGGCTTCAAGGCACTGAATCTGCCCATAGCCACCGTGAACAAGAAGGCGAAGCAGGGCGAAACTCTTTCGCGTGAAGAAAGCGAACGCGTTGTCGGCTTCGCAAGGTTGGTGGGCCAACTGGAGGCAATAATCCAGGAATCCGGTGATCCCACAGGCTTCGATGCCCGCGCGTGGATGGCACGATGGCTTACAGAGCCCTTGCCCGCTTTGGGAGGCGTGCGCCCAGTCGATCTGATTGATACCATGGAAGGTCAGGGCCTGGTGTCCTCCGCGCTCGCAATGCTGCAAAGCGGCGCTTACTTTTGAGCAGGATGGTTTGGCGGATCGCGACCGATACGCCGGCTTACCAGGCGGACGATCTTTCAGGGACTGGCGCGAAAGCAACCGGTGGTCGTTGGAATGAAGCGGGCATCTCGATCGTCTACACCTCGGATACACGCGCCCTTGCGTGCTTGGAGACGGTTGTCCATCTGAACGCCGGTGGCCTGCCGCTCAACCGCTACTTGGTTGAGGTGACGATCCCAGACGATGTTTGGGCCAAGGCGCAGGCAGAGACACCCCCGAATCTGCCTGCCGGATGGGAGGCCGAACCCCCAGGCCAGGTAAGCATTCAGTTCGGCACCAGTTGGGCGCGTTCGGGAAGCTCGGCCCTTCTCGTGGTTCCTTCGGTGATCGTGCAAGAGGAGTTTAACGTCCTCATCAACCCAGCCCACGCCGATAGCACACAGATTACTGCCGTCAAACGACGCAGATGGCTTTACGATCCGCGACTAACCAAGCTCGTTTGACAATTTCGGCACGCTGAAAGCCGGACGATAGACTGTATTTCGCCTGTGCCAGATGCTGATTTCGTCCTCCTGGCTGTCAATCGGCTTTCGGCGATAGCCGATTATGGATGGATTATACCAACTCGGGGGGGAGGGATCGAAGACACCAAAGCCGACCGTCGCAGGTTCCCGCCCTCCGGACCATTCGCTGATGAGCCTTTCACCCTACCCCCGATCCCACAACGCCCGGATCCGTGCCGCCTGGCGGTAATAGAGCTCGAGCTCCGGCACTGTGAGGTCCATCACGTGGGCGATATCGCCCCAGAGGGCGCCGCACTCGAAATATCGGTCGAGGATTTCGGGGCCTGCGCTCCCAAAAAACCCAGCACCGCCGGCACCAAAGCGTTCCAGTCCTCAGCCGCGAGCTGATCGATGGTCGAGGTCGGCACGCCCGCAAGCTCGCTCGCGAGCCGCGC
>JASHVY010000379.1 GCA_030044345.1 Acetobacteraceae bacterium
ATCAATCGGGTGCTTGGACAAAGAGCTCTGCGCCAGCTTTCCAAGAAGGCTGGCACTAGGCGGCGGCGCGTTCGGGCTGACAGCGTTCGAGTTGCGCGATCGCTTCGCCTACGGCTCGCTCGACCCGGAACAACGTTTTGGTGTCGGCAAGATGATAGCCGTGGAAATCCTGCTCCACCGCATAGACCGTGGTCGGCAGGGTGAGTGCGTTGAGGAAGCCGAAGAGCGGGCGCAGCGCGTGCTCGATTACGAGACCATGCAAGAGAGAGCCGCCGGTTGCGGCGAGCAGCACCGGCTTGCCGACAAAAGCACGGTGATCGACGAGATCGAAGAGATGCTTGAGGGCCCCGGTATAGGAGGCGCGATAGACTGGGGTGCCGACAACCAGAAGGTCGGCCCGCTCGACCGCGGCGATCACCGCCGCGGCGCGGCCGGAGACCGCGGTTGGCGAGAGTGCCCCGAAGAGATGTGGCGCCTCGTCGATCAGCTCGATCAACCTACCCCTGGGGCCACCTTGGTGCTCGATCGTATCGAGAATTGCCGAAATTAGGGCAGTGGTTCGTGACGGTCGCGTCACGCTTCCGGAAAGTCCCAGGACTATCGAAGCCATCACTTTCCCCCTTTGGTGTCGGGCGATTGATATTTATCTAGTTAGTCTATCGATACAATAGCAATTATGATCACTGGACAAAACGGGATGCCCTCGTTTTGCCCGGGTACTACCAGCAGGTATCGTGCCAGAAATTCGGATGAGATTTTTCAACGAGCTAGTGAAGTACCAAGTTCGAATGGCTGTTGTAAATGCAACAGTTTTGCGAATAATTGTTGCCTTTGCAGCAGCTATCATTTCGCTAAGGGCCAGATCACCTCCCGTACTGACACTGCACGTGGGATCAAGCCCAGCGCGAAGAAGCGGTCGGCGATTTTCTGTTGTTCCCAGATCACGTCTCTGTCGAGCGGCATGGTGCCATGGGTCAGGCGTTTGAAGGCGACCTCCAACGTCGGCACATCAATGCCGATGCGAGCGGATAGAGCGCGCGCCATCTCGGTGGGTGTCGTCACCACTCGTTGGCCGATCGCGCGCAATTCCTCGACCAGTATGGCAATGAGCTGCGGATGGGCCTCGGCCAGGGCGCGGCTCGCGATATGGAACTGATGGTTGGCGACCAGACCAGCCCCGTCGAATAGCACGCGAACCTCCAGGCTGCGCTGCGCGATGGTCAGCAGCGGATCCCAGAGGGCCCAGCCATCCACCTCACTGCCTCGCAGGATTGGACGCGGGTCACGCGGCTCAACGAAGACCGGTTCGATATCCCCAAGCGACAATCCATGAGCTTCAAGGCCCCGCATCAGGAGATATTGGACGTTGGAGCCGCGGTTGAAGGCAATACGTTTGCCGCGCAGATCGGCAACGCCGCGGATCGGGCTGTCGCGCGGCACCACGACCGCCTCGCCCCGCGGCGCGGCCGGTTCGTAGGCGACATAGACGATCGGCGCCCCGTCGGCCTGTGCGAAGACGGGCGGCACCTCCCCGGTCGACCCGAAATCGATCTGGCCTGCGTGCAGGGCAGCAAGCAATTGCGGGCCCGCGGGGAAGTCGGACCAGCGTGTCGCGATGCCCTGACGGGCGAGTCTCTCCTCGAGTGTACGATGTGCCCGCAGGATGTTGAGCAAGCCAAATTTCTGATAGCCGATGCGGAGTTCGTGCAGGGGAGCCGGCCGGGCCGAGATGGCAGGTGCGGTGCTGATGGTGGCGCGGCAGGCGCCGCGCGGCGCGAGCACGCCGAGATGAGCAAGCTGGGTGCGCAACGTGTTGCGGCTGATGCCGAGAAGTTCGGCTGTACGGACCTGGTTGCCGCCGGCAAGGTCGAAGACGGTCTGGATCAGGCCGCGCGTCACCCTTTCAAACAAAGCAGGCTCGCGTGCAGCGACCGCCTGCCCGATGATCCGATGAAATACAGCATCGAATCCCTCGCCCTGACCGGTGGACTCTGTCGGACTGGAGAGGAACTGCAGATCGACAGTGTCGATGACCTCGCGCCGTGCGAGCAGCACCGCATTATGGATGACATTCTCCAGCTCACGGATATTGCCTGGCCAGGAATAGTGGGCGAGCGCTGCGAGCGCCTCCGTGCCGAGACGTAGCTGCGGGCGCCCGTGCCGGGTGCCATAGAGTTTGAGAAAATGCTCTGCCAGAATTGGCAAGCTCGCTCGGCGCTCGCGCAGAGGCGGCAGCATGACGGTCGCGACATTGAGCCGGAAATAGAGGTCCTCACGGAAGCGTTTCGCCGTTATGGCGGCATGCAGATCAACATTGGTGGCGGCAATCACCCGCACGTCGATCGTCACCGGAACGCGCGAGCCGAGACGAAATACTTCGCGCTCCTGCAGCACACGCAGCAATTTGACTTGGATCGGCAAGGACAGGTCGCCGATTTCGTCAAGCAGCAATGTTCCTCCCTGCGCGGCTTCGAACCATCCTCGGTGAGCACGGATCGCACCGGTGAACGCCCCTTTTTCATGGCCAAACAGCTCTGCTTCGGCAAGCGTCTCGCTAAGGGCGCCGCAATTGACCGCGAGAAAGGGCGCTCCGCGTCGTAGACTCTGTGCATGCACATAGTGCGCGGCCATTTCCTTGCCGGTGCCAGTCTCGCCGATGATCAGAACGGTGACATCGGTGGGCGCGAGGCGGTCGAGCATGTCGCGAACCGCTTCCGAAGCCGGATCCGCGAAAATCGCCGGCCCTGTTTCGGTGCCAGGCACATTGAGCGCCGGAAACGAGGCCGTCCGGCCAGGCACGTTCGGAGGGAGGACGCGAAACTGTCGAAGAGTCATGCCATCATAGAGTAGAGTACGATCATGTTTATAAATACGATCTTTTCTATATTCTCTCTATAGTAATTATTTATTGGAGTGCCCAAATCTGGTCGCGCCCCAAAGGTGCCCGGACAAAATCGGATCGGGGAGAGGATCAATCAGGCCCTTCCTCAATCCATGTGGGGCCTGCGAGCATCCTTCTGACGAGGATTATTCTAAGGCACCAACAATTCTCCTGCATCATTACGACCAGCTTCTTCAAAGAAGGCAACGGTCCGAAGATTTACTTCGAACAAATAGACTTCATATGGGCAGTCCAACGTAATGCGCTGTACATACACGCAAATCCCTGCATCAACACTGATGGGATCAAGCCCAATCTGCCAATGCGGAGTGTTGTTCTAAATGATGGTTCTTCGAGAAGTACCCTTTCCGTCTTTGGAAGGCCAAGCGGCCCCATCTGGAAGTCATCCCGTTGCTTCTATATTCCTAGTTGACAGATAGGGAAAGTCGTATTTTATATCGCCCTCCGATATATTGAGGCGGTGAATTCTCTCCACTGTCCGATCAAGGAGGCTCGGTCGATGATCACGGCCATTCCGTAAAGCATTGTCGACGATAGAGCGATTCCTTGCGGCGATCCCTGTTTCCGGAACGCGTGGGCAGGAGACATGACCGAGCGAAGGGGCAACGCAAGATGCAAGGCGAACACTCCGCTGCCGAGTCTGCCGGCAACGGCTGCAGCAATATTGGCGGCCGGCCACGCAAGCCCGGCGATCCCCGCAGTCGAAAAGAACATCGTCGTCAGCCGACAGAATAGCTGCAGGCTTGCGGCAATCAGGTTGCGCTGCATGCTGGAGAAGATCCGAACGACGAAAGGGATAAGTCTCGCCGGGCTGGAATTCCGCTTGGATCCAGCTCTATTCGCGCGGTTCACCCTCGGCAGCGTCGTTTCTGCCCAGCAGAAGAAGAAGTTGCAACCGCTTGTGGTACGGGCCCGAGCGCAGGATAGGCAAACAGGCAGGAGGACGGAATGAGCGAGAAGGTGGTGCCGGTGAATCTGCCGGCACGCTTGCGAAAGCCGCTGGGCGGCGGAGCGGGAAGCGGCGACGCTGGCGCAAGCACCGGTCTCAAGATCCCGTTTCGCGGAGCCTTCCTGGTCGCTGTGGCCGCCGGGCTTGGCTATGGCTTTGATGCATACGCCGTCAATATCTATGGGATACTGGGCCCAACGCTGATCAAGGATCTCGATATTACGGCCAGGACTTTCGGGCTCATCGGCTCGATCTTCCTCGTCGGCTATACCATCGGGACCATTGGCTTCGGCATCCTTGCGGACCATATCGGTCGCTGCGACGCACTTGGCTGGTCGATCATCCTCTACGGCATAACCACCGCGATCGGCGGCATCAGCTCCAACCTTTACATCTTCACCGGATTGCGCTTCCTCACTGGGATCGGTGGCGCAGGCGAGCTCGCCGTCGGCGCGCCCTACACGGCCGAGATGTGGCCTGCCAAGGTGCGCGCCCTCGGCACTGGCGGCATCATGTTCTCGCTGTACTCGGCGGGTTACATCTTCGCCGCAATCTGTGCTCTCTTCATTGTGCCGCGCTTCGGTTGGCGATGGGCCTTCGGATTCGCCATCGTTCCGGCCGTTCTTGTCTTTATTTTCCGCCAGCTCATCCAGGAGTCAGTCCGCTTCCAGCACGCCAAGGCCGAGATCGAACAGAGGCTGCGCGAAGAGGGGCTTCATCATCCGCGCGTCAATATCTTCAGCCTTCCTGGCGCCTGGCGCCGCATTATCGTCGGTTGGCTGCTTTACGTGCCAAATGCCTGTGGCTACTGGGGCATCACCGTCTTCCTCACCACCTTCATGGTGAAGAAGTTCGGGGTGACGCCGATCGATGCGATCTTCTACGCAATGATTTTCTATATCGTGCAGTTCTTCCTCTCCTATGTCGGAACCGGGCTGTCCGACATCATCGGTCGGCGTGCTGCCGGCATCCTTGGCGCCCTCATCATGATCGGCTGCACGATCGTCGCCTCGACCGCCGCGTCGTTCCATACCTTTGTCATCTTCGGCGGCGTGATGATCGGCATGCTCGGCTGGATGTGGGGAATCGGCGATACCTATCTCAGCGAATTTTTCCGCACGACGTTGCGCGGCACCGGCTTCGGCATCATGGTGGGCGGCGGGCGCGTCGCTTCGATCTTCGCGCCCTACCTCGTCGGGGTCGGGATCGCCGCCTGGGGGCCGACAATCCCGTTCCTGCTGACCTCGTGCCTCTGGGTCGTGTCGATCATCGGCTATCTGCTTGGCCCGGAGACACATGGGCGCGAGCTCGAGGAAGTGCAGCTCTGAGAGTGTGTCTCTGGCCTCAGCAATCAATCACCTCCAGTGATCGTGACTGAAGTGGCGTAGAGGAAGGGCAGGGGTCGCAATGATGGCACCTCCGAAGTCCTTGCGTAACCCTCGACTGTGATCGAGTGAGGAAAAGCAACCAGAATTGCCGGAGTTTCGTGGATGTGCTGCGAAACTGGCACACTTCGGGTGGCTTGCGGACGATCTCGAGGGCAATACGAGCAAGCGGCCTGGGCGACTTGCATCGAAGCCCCACAGCTAGGCGCATCCGCGATAGATATTGAGGGTGCCTAAGCATTGAGGGTGTCTGGACCCTATGGCGTCATCTCTGCGGCCTGATCGTCCGCCTCGAGGCGACCCGGTCCGCACGGGGTCAACGACAGCGCCCGCCGCTTGGCGCGCCACGCCGATTTCAACCGCCTTCGTTGAACCTGCCGGCTGACGAATGCGATTGTTGATAACGAGCTTCAAATAAACGTTCTATACCACAACCGAATAGAATTGCATGTTCGGGGTCGGACTCACGCACCGGTCGAGGCCGACATGTTCACCCTTTCGCGGATCTTGGCGAGGCAACGATTGAGAGAGGCCTTTTGCGTCCCGTTGAGTCGTTCGAAGTCGAGCAGGCTCAGAATGTACCAGCGCTCCCAGCGGGTGAGACAGTCACCGGCTTCGACCTTAAGGCAGTCATAGGCAACTGACACCGCATCGAGATCGTTTGCATCTTTCTGATCGAGCTGGAGGAGGCGATCTCGCGCATAGTCCTGATCGGTATAGTTCGAAGGCATCTCCTCGATATAATGCTGACGGCCAGTAAGGCAGCGTCTGGCGTGCGCCCAATTGGCAGCCCGTTCGGCTGCCTCCGCTATTTCGCTGACGAGCAGCGCTTCGATGTTTGCGTGCGCTCTTTCGGCCCGCCTCTCGACCTCAGCGAGGCCTCTCTGTTTGCCATCCGGCATCGGAAATACGCGTTTCGGCATCTCAAAGCATCCCTTCATCGGATTCTTATATCGATACCATCTCGAAGGCAGGATGATATCGACGAAAAATCGACGCAAAGCGCCTTTGTAGAAGGGCAAAAGTAAGGATCCTCGATGGGGCTGGGGAGACTCCGGTGTTGGACAACGAGGACGGAGGCAGAGCGCAGGCTTTCACAACAATACATAGCCGTATGCATCCTTATAAAGCGAGCGCGATACGATTTTTACGTGAAATTCTCGTCAAAATCTATTCATAAATCGACCTGCCTCGAGGAAACTGTGCTACGTACCGGCCTCGCTATAAAACTGTTCTCCTCCCGCCTTGACGCGCTTCCTGGATTGATAATCTCGGCATCACCACAAACATCAATAGTAATCCCAACGCGAAACCCGTCACTTCGAGCCTTCCCAACGCACACCAACTTTGCCTGGAAGTCGGCCGATCGCCTCACCCTTACAGGTGAGCATTACATCCGACG
>JASHVY010000038.1 GCA_030044345.1 Acetobacteraceae bacterium
CATTGACTTCTTCCTGTCCCGGCCCCCACTCGCCCTTTGTATTCTCCACAGGGATGTCCGAGGCTTCCAGGTGCCTGCGGACCGCACGCATCACCTCTTCTTCCTTGCTGGTTTGAAAGATGTGATAATCCTGGATGTAATAGCCGGCGGTGACTAAGTCCCGGTATCCTTTGTTGTGGATGGAGCGATAGTCTTCATCAAACAGATAGAATTCCAGCTCGGACGCAAAATTGGCCCTATAGCCCAGGGAAGCAAGGCGATCGAGCTGGTTCCTCAGTATCGCGCGCGGGCTGTGAGCGATCGGCTTATGGCTATGATGATCGACGAGATCGCAGAGCACCAGCACTGTCCCTTCGAGCCAGCTTGCCCGGCGAAGCGTCGTGAGATCCGGTTTCAGGACGAAGTCGCCATAGCCCTTTTCCCAGTTGGCAACTTCGTAGCCGGGAACCGGCTCCATATCGATGTCATTGGCGAGAAGATAGTCACAGCCATGAGTCTCCTCATGCGCCGCATCGAGGAAATATTCGGCCTGGAAACGTTTTCCGATCAACCGCCCCTGCATATCCGGAAAGCAGGTGAGAACGGTGTCGATCGCGCCTTCGGCTACCCCTTTCTTCAAGCCTTCGAACGTAACGATGCTGCGCATGTCGCTTTCGCCTTTCCATCCTTATCTATCGTGCGCTTCTATCCTCGCTTGGAGAGGGTCCCACGGCACTGCCGCCGGCGAGAATACAGATGATCGAGAAAGAGATGGCGAAATTCTGGAACCGGCCCATGCGCCGCGCGAGCTCCTGGGCGTAGCCCATGCCGTGAAGCTGTTGAATATCGGCTTGGACCCGGAATATTCCTCCGGTTCATGGCGAGTGGTCATTGAGATCCTCCCTGGTGTTGCCGTATTTCGGGTGTCTTCGCCGCTGTTCCGTCTATTGCGGGGTTTGCTTCGTCATGTCCGCCGGCCGAGCCTGGGCCGGTCGCTCCGGCGATCGCTTCGGCAATCCTGCGGGCCCATACGTCCTGAGATTCGCAAGTCTGCACTTCATCGTTGCGGATCTCGATCATGACATTCATCAGCCCATGCCCGAGCGCATGCCGCTCGAGCGTGAAATAGACCTCTTCCGCCGGCACGTAGGGCTCGTTCTCCGCCACGGAGAGCGCTGGATCTGCGCTCAATCGCGCAAGCACAAGGCGGCTCAGTCGATCGTCGGTGTCGTGGATGACGCCCGCTTGCCATGGGCGCCACACACCCTTGAAGATCGGCGTGAAACTGTGAATCGCGACGACAGACGGCGGAGGAAGGCCGGCCACCACCCGCCGCGCCGCAACCTTGCCAATGAGTTGATCGATGGCAGCGTGATAGGGACTATAGATGGCTTCAATCCGGTGCCGCCGGTCGGCCGGAGTGAGATTGGCATTGCCTGGTATCGGCGTGGTCTCGCTCATCGCCGGAATGAGCGTCGGCGAGCCGAGCGGGCGATTCATATCGATGACCAGCCGTGAGACGGTGGAGAAGATGAGCGGCGCATCGAGCCGGGCCGCGAGACGAAGCGAGACGGCGAGCGCACCCGGATCCCAGGCGATGTGCGTCTCGCGGGCGGCTGGCGGGAGGCCGAGATCACCCCAGGATTCGGGAATTCGGTTCGAGGCATGGTCGCAGACGATGACGACCTGCCCCGCGCCGTCGATATTCTCGACCCCAAAGGGAGCTTCGCCCACTCTATCGTCTCTCCACCAAATTGTAATATATTATACTAAAATGAATCAATGATCAAGTTCTGTAATAAACAGTACGCTTGGCGATTCGGGCCCACGAAGACTGATGGCGCGGGGGAGGCGATATGGCGCTGGATGAGGGTGCAACGATCTCGGAACGAATCCGACTCGGGCTCGGCAGGCTCACTCCAACCGGGCGCAAGGTGGCACACATCCTGCTCGCAAATTATCCCGTTGCCGGGCTCGAGACGGTCTCCGAGCTTGCCTGCCGGGCTCAGGTCAGTGCGCCCACGGTGCTCCGCTTCGTTTCTCGGCTGGGTTTCGCAAGCTATCCTGATTTCCAGCGGGCGCTTCGCAGCGAGCTTGAGCTGCAGGTCCAGTCACCACTCGTCAAGGCCCGCTTTTCGCTCGAAAGCGCCACGCCGACAGAGCAACTTCTGAATCGCTTCCATCAATCGCTCGCGGATAATCTTGCCAAGACGTTTCGCAGCGTGCCCTCCGCCGAATTCGACGCCGTGGTCGATATCTTCTCGGATCGCCGCCGCAAAGTGCTGACGATCGGCGGCCGCTTCAGTGACGCACTCGCGCTTCATTTGAGCTTGCATCTCAGGATCATTCGTTCCGGTGTCAGCCACATCGCCGGTCAAAGCGCCAACTGGCGGGATCATCTTCTCGATCTTGGCGAGCGCGATTGCCTGGCGGTCTTCGACATCCGTCGCTATACGCCGGATCTTGCCGAGTTTGCCGCTATCGCCGCGTCGCACCGTGTCGGCATCGTGCTGTTCACGGACCAGTGGCTTTCGCCAATCGCCCAAAAAGCCAGCCATATCCTCGCGGCCCATGTCCCGGTGCCGTCGCGCTGGGATTCCATGGTTGCGTTGCTGGCGCTGGTCGAGGCCATTGTCGCATCGACCACCGAACGGCTCTGGTCAACCGCGGAGGGCCGGCTGGCCACACTGGAGACAATGCGGCATGTACCGCGTGTCGGTTGATTGGATATTCTTTAATCTGCAAGCCACGATTGCGGCCGAGCCTTCGATGGCGCTAGCGTGTTATGCACTTCGATGAAGTATCAGAAAGAAGGAAGCTTCTTTTTCTGAAGAAAAAGAAGCAAAAAGACTTTTTTCCGTTTTCCGGATCAGGTGCCGGTTGTGGACTCCGCATGAAAGGATAAGAGTTCTTTGGTTCTTTCTTTCAAGAAAGAACAGCCTCTCTTCTTCGCTGACTGCATTTTGCTCACCGCTTTTTGTTTATCGCTTGGGGCTTGGTAGAAGGTTCATAACTCTAGGCTTTCTTTCCTGTCCCGCGCGGCAGTTCCTGTGCATGACGCGGCAGGCAAGAAGAGCCTCAAGCTACGGACGAAAGCTGTGCGGCTGGCGAACCATCTCCTTGCGCTTGCGAACCCGGTGGAGGATGCGATCGATGTGCGGGGCGTGGTGGTCAGAATCCGGGACCGCGCGGTGCTGCTGAGGCGTTGTGGCGCCGATCCGCTGGTCGATGCGGCAGAGTGACGAACGCCGGGGCTTCAAGATCCCGCCCGTGTTGCAGGGGACAACGCGCCCTGGCAAGCGCGGCGCCGATCAGGATGAGAGACGGCGCGGCGAGATCATCTGTACCGAAAGCGTCGGCGAGATCGACCAGACGGCCACGCCAGAGTTTTTCGCCCGAGCGGCTTGCGTTGCAGACAATGGCGGCCGGTGTGGCCGGATCGAGTCCGGCTTCGATCAGGTGCTCGGCAATCAGCCGCGCGTGGCGCGCGCCCATGTAGATGGCGAGCGTGGAGCGCAGCCGCGCGAGCGCCGCCCAATCCTGATCGGGGAGCCTACCGTCACTGCCGTGGCCGGTAAGAAAGGTGACGAGGCGGGCGCGTCCGCGCATCGTGAGAGAGGCTTCCAGCGAAGCGGACGCAGCGCTTGCGGCCGTGACGCCGGGAATGATGCGGGCCGCAAGGCCGGCCGCATGCAGAGCGGCAATCTCTTCATTGGCGCGGCCGAACACCATCGGGTCGCCCCCTTTGAGCCGCAGCACCCGCGCGCCGCCGCGTGCGGCGGCGATGAGCGCCCGGTTGATCGCTTCCTGACTCATGGCGTGACGGCCGCAGCGCTTGCCCACATCCACGAGCCGCGCCGTGCGGGCAAGAGCAAGGATCCGGTAATCGACCAGCGCGTCATGCAGGATGATCTCGGCGGTTTCGATCGCGCGGGCGGCCTTCACGGTCAGCAGGTCCGGATCGCCTGGCCCCGCGCCGGCGAGGATCACCGTGCGCGGCGGCCAATCATGCGGGTTCGGGGAGGCGCGTCTCACGGAGCAATCCTTTCAATTCGGAGAGGCAGGAGCCGCAGCCGGTGCCGGCCCGGGTCGCGCGGCCGATGGCGGCCGGGTCGGCGAGGCCGTCGCGCGCGATGGCACTCCGGATCGTGCGCTCGCTCACCTGATGACAGACGCAGAGAATTCTTTCGCTGTGCTCTCCGCTTTTGCGGCTGGTGAAGAGCTCGGCCGGGTCGGGCATGTTCCAGGCGCGCGTGAACAGGGCTTCGAGCGCTTCGGGCGTGGGCAATGGCTGGCCCGGAGGCGAAAGATGGAGGAGCAGGACGAGCTTCGATCCGTCCAGGAGGGCGAGGCGGAAGACGAAGCGGCGCGCATCGGCATAATCGATCGTCGGCATCTCCGCGGGCAGCACGAACAGTGACTCGGCGATCGCTCGGCCCGTCTCGGCGGGGAACGAGGGCGAGAGGCCGGTAAAGCGCAGCAGGACGCGCCCATCGGCGCGCGGTGTGCGCGACCAGAGCGCTTTTCCGGTGAGGTCGGACCGGACAGTGACCGGGACAGAGGCGAGAGCGATGCCGTGCCAGCACGGCGTGAGGCGGGCGAGGAGAACGCGACCATGTTTGAAGGCGGGCTGGCCGGACACCGGATCGCGCGCGGCGCCGATGACGGCGTTGATCGTGCCCGCGCTGCCCGCGGCCTCCGTCCAGTGGATCGCGGCGAACACCGTGCCTTGACGCTGCCCCGGCGTGATCATTGCAGGCAATACCGTGCGTTTTTCGCCGTTCGCGATTGCGACAGGATCGCCGGGCGCGATGCCGAGCGCCCTTGCATCGGCAGGCGCGATCTCCAGGCGCGCTTCCTCGCGATGCGTCATGAGCGCGGCGACGCGGCCGGTGCGGGTCATCGTGTGCCACTGATCGCGCAGCCGACCGGTGTTTAATGTGAAAGAGGGGTTCAGCGTGAAAGGATGGTCGGGCCCGGCCGGTGCCAAGGGTGGCGCGACAGCAATGAAGCGGGCTCGGCCATCCGCGGTCGGGAAGTCGCCATGGGCAAAGAGGCGCTCCTTTCCATTCCCGGGCGGCCAGCGTCCGGGGGCGAGCGCGTCATATTCCGCATCCGTGATGTTCGCGAGCACGCCGAGATCGAGGAGCCGCACGGCCTGATTGAGGCAGGCGGTAAGTGCCGCGTGCTCGCGGAAGATCGCAGCCGGGCACGGGAAATCGAAGTTTTTGGGAAAGCCCAGGCGGCTTCCGAGCTCGGCGAACATCCACCAGTCCGGTTTCGCGGCGCCGGGTGCGCGGCGAAAGGCGCGCTGGCGCGAGATCATGCGCTCCGAATTGGTGACCGTGCCGTCCTTCTCCGACCAGCCCGAAGCCGGCAGCACGAGATGGGCGCGTGCGGTCGTTGCAGTCGGCCAGCAATCGGCGACGGCGACGAAGGGGCAGCGATCGAGTGCCGCGCGCACGTGCTCGCTCTGCGGCATGCTTTCGGCAGGATTGGTGCCGGCGATCCAGATGGCCTTGATCTCTCCGTCATGCACGGCATCGAAGAGATCGACGGCCTTGAGACCGGGCTTGCGGGCGAGGTTCGGCGCGCGCCAGAAGCGCGCGAGCCGCGCGCGTGCCGCTTCGTCCTCGAAGCCGATATGAGCTGCGAGCTGGGTGGCGAGCCCGCCCACCTCACGTCCGCCCATCGCGTTCGGCTGGCCGGTGAGGGAGAAGGGCGTCGCACCCGGCTTGCCGATTCTTCCGGTGGCGAGATGGAGATTGAGGATCGCCTGCACCGTATCGGTGCCGCGCGCGGATTGATTGACGCCTTGCGAGAAGGCGGTGACCATGCGCGGCGTGGCAGCGACATGCGCCGCGAGGGTGGCGAACATGGCGGGATCAATGCCGTGGGGAACCTGCGCCGCGGCCGCGAGCGTTTCGGGAAAACCATTGGTGTGGCGGGCGATATAGTCATCGTCGAGCGCCCCGCACCGGGCGCATTCGGCAAGCAGGGCGGCGAAGAGCGCGCCGTCCCCGCCCGGGGCGATCGGCACGTGAAGATCGGCGAGCTCGGCCGTCGCGCTTCGCCGTGGATCGATGACGATGATCCGGCCGCCGCGCCTCTCGCGTGCCGCAAGCGCGCGCTGAAAGAGAACCGGATGGCACCAGGCGGCATTGGAGCCGGTGAAGAGGATGAGGTCCGCTTCCTCGAAATCCTCATAGATCCCGGGGACCACATCCTCACCGAAGGCGCGGATATGCGCGGCAGCCGGAGAGGCCATGCAAAGGCGCGAATTGGTATCGATGTTCGCGCTGCCGATGAAGCCCTTCATCAGCTTGTTGGCGACGTAATAATCCTCGGTGAGGAACTGGCCGGACACATAGAAGGCGACCGAATCCGGCCCATGCGCGGCGATCGTTGCGCGGAAGCGGGCGGCGGCGAGATCGAGCGCCATATCCCAGCTTGCTTCCCGGCCATCGATCAAAGGCGTGGTCAGCCGTTCGCGATCATCGAGCGTGAGGCCGAGCGTTTTTCCCTTGACGCAAAGCCGGCCGCGATTGGCCGGATGGTCCGGATCGCCTTCGATGCCATCCGAAATCGCGCGCACGCCGCAGCCGACACCGCAATAAGGGCAGGTGGTTTTCACGGCCCGCCGAGAGAAAGAAGAATCCGGCCGCCCTCCACCCGCACGCGAAAGCACGGCACGCAAGGGGCTTCCTCTCCTTCGGCGGCGCCGGTCGCAAGCGCGATCACCCAATTGTGCAGCGGGCAGGTCACGTGATCGCCATGCACGATGCCGTGGCTGAGCGGGCCGCCGCGATGCGGGCAGCGATCGGCGAGTGCGAAGACCCGGTCTTCGCCGGTGCGGAACAGGGCGATCGTGCCCGCCCGCGTAACCACCGTCCTCGCGCCGCGCCGGGGGATTTCCTCGAGCCCGCCGACATCGACGATATCGGCGCCGATGAGCGTTCCGTCCATCACGCGAGCTCCGCAACCGGGTGGAATTTTGCCGCGTGATCGGGGCCGGAATGCTCGGCCCAGGGGTCGCTTTGCGAAAAACTCTGGGCGTGGTGGAACCGGGCGGCCAGGGCGGCGCGCCCCTCTTCATCTTCGACGATGCGCGCGCGCACGTACTCGATGCCGACCCGTTCGATCCAGGGCGCGGTGCGTTCGAGATAGCGCGCCTCCTCGCGGTAAAGCTGGAGGAATGAAGCACAATATTCGAGCACTTCAGCCTCGGTTGCCACTTTGCAGAGCAGGTCGGTGCCGCGCAGCTTGATCCCGCCATTGCCGCCGACGAGGAGATCCCATCCCGACTCGGTCGCGATCACGCCGAAATCCTTGATGCTCGCCTCCGCGCAGTTCCGCGGGCAGCCCGAGACCGCCATCTTCACCTTGTG
>JASHVY010000380.1 GCA_030044345.1 Acetobacteraceae bacterium
GCGCCTGGTCGCTTCACTGCACCGACACGGCATGGGGCTGGTGCTCGACATCGTGCCGAACCACATGGCCGCGGACGCGACAGAGAATCCCTGGTGGCGGGATGTGCTGGCGAAGGGACGTCGGAGTCCCTATGCGGCATTCTTCGATATCGACTGGTCGCCGCCGGAACCATGGCTCAAGGGCAAGCTTCTGCTGCCTGTTCTCGGCCGGCCATACGCGGAGGCACTGGCCAAGGGCGAGATCCGGCTCGAGCAGAAGACGGGAGAAATCGCTTATTTCGAACACCGCTTCCCGCTCGCCGAAGGCACCGTCGTGGCAGGTGACCTCCATGCCGTGCTGGAGGCACAGCATTATCAGCTCGCCTGGTGGCGGACAGGAGGAGACGCAATCAATTGGCGCCGCTTCTTCGACATCAACGGGCTCGTCGCGTTGCAGGCGGAGCGTGCGACGGTGTTCAACGCGACGCACGGGCTCGTCCTCGAACTCTTCGCCTCCGGGCTGATCGACGGAGTGCGGGTCGATCATGTGGATGGACTCGCCGATCCCGCCTCCTATTGCCGCCGGCTCCGCCGCGCGCTGGCCAAAGCGGGCGGGCGGCACCCCGTCATCGTGGTCGAGAAGATCCTCGCCCCTGAGGAGATCCTTCCGGCTTCGTGGGACGTGGACGGGACCACGGGTTACGACTTCATGGAAGAGGTTGGAGGCCTGCTGCACAATCCCGCGGGCGAGGTTCCGCTCTCCCGGCTCTGGGCACGGACCATAAGAAGCACCGACGATTTTCCCAAGGTTGAACGGCGCGCTCGGACGGAGCTCCTCTCCCGGCTTTTCGCGGCCGAACTCGGACGGACCGTGAGAGCGCTCGTTACAGCTCATGACGGGCGGGACCTGCCTTCGGCTTCGCTCGCGCGGAGCGTGGCGACGCTCGCGAGCCATTTTCTCGTCTATCGGGTCTATCCTGGCGAAAAGACTGAAGTGCTCGAACAGGCATTCGCCGCGGCGGAAGAGGCCCTTCCCCGGGCGGAGCAGCCATGGCTCGAAAGGCTCCGAGAGATATTGAGGGCGCCGGGCCAGCGAGCGCGCCGAGGGCAAATACGTTTTCAGCTTCTCACCGCGCCGCTCGCGGCGAAGGCGGTGGAGGATACGGCGTTCTACCGCTACGGGCGGCTCCTCTCGCGGAACGAGGTCGGCACATCGCCATCCCGCTTCGCCCTTGCCCCGGGTGAATTCCATCAAGCCGTGATTGCTCGTCAGCAGCGTTTTCCCCACGCCATGCTCACGACCGCCACACACGATCACAAGCGCGGCGAAGATGTGCGCGCAAGGCTCGCCGTGCTCAGCGAGATTCCCTTCGAATGGGCGGCCGTGGTCGAAAGCTGGATGCGACGGAACACAGCCCGCAGGCAAATGCTTCCGGAAGGACCGGCCCCGCGTCCAGGAGACGAGCTGATGCTCTATCAGATCCTCGTTGGAGCCTGGCCGGCCCTGCTTGACCCAGTGGACGAGGCAGGAGTTGCAGAATTCGCCGTGCGCGTTGCAGGCTGGCAGGAGAAGGCACTGCGCGAGGCCAAGGAGCGCTCGGACTGGGCAGCACCGAACGAAGCCTACGAAACCACCTGCCGGGAATTCCTGATGGGTATGCTCGCCGATCCTGCTCTCAGAGAGGAGGTCGCGAGCTTTGCTGTCCGTATCGGGCCAGCCGGCGCGGTGAACAGCCTCGCTCAGACGATGCTTCGCCTTACCGTTCCGGGCGTTCCCGATCTCTATCAGGGCACGGAGCTCTGGGATGAAAGCCTGGTTGATCCGGACAATCGCCGGCCGGTCGATTTCGCCGCCCGAAAGCAGGCGCTCAAGCGAACGGCGTCATTGATCGAGCTCCTGCCGAATTGGCGGACCGGCCACATCAAGCAGGCGCTGATCGCTCGTATGCTAGGGCTGCGGACCCGACTGCCGCGGCTTTTTGCTGCCGGAACCTACCGCCCGCTCGCGCTGTCCGGCCCGCGGGCAGACCACGCGCTGGCCTTCCTGCGCGAAGATGGCTCGGATTGTCTCATGATTGCCGTCGCTCGATTCGCTGTACCGCTTCTCGGTGTCGCCCAGTTTCCTTGGATTGCCCCTGCGGCTTGGGAAGAAACCGTCCTTCAGGGGCTTGTCCGGAGGACGTGGCAAAACGTGCTTGTTTCCTCCGATCCGCTTATTGGCGGTGATTGCCTGCGGCTCGAGACGGTTTTTGGCGGCCTGCCCGTCGCCTGCTGGATGGCCGGATGTGAATCAGCCTCGAAGTGAGGCTTTTCCGTAGGTTTGGTGCAGATGACGGCGAAATTCATGACGTGCAGAGTAGGACGCGGACGAGATTGAGATTGGCGCAACGCTATATCCATATCCTAATCGAAATCCTAATCGAACGCGCTTTGACCCGGAAGTTTCTCGCGAAATCGGTTCTTGCTACCCACCCCTTCGGCTGAGCAATCGCCAGGCCGAGACCGATCATAGCGGCAGCCCCCTCATTTCGCATTGTTGTCACTGGTGCTCCTCCTTGGCTTCAAAATCCTTGGCACCGATAACCCGTTGACTGACAAGCACCGCTGCCGCCCGGTTGGTGCTGAAGGCCGTTTGTGCCGCCGCGAGGACCATTTCTCCAAACTCGTGGGCGTGTTCCATACTTTGCGCGACCCACCGGCATTCGCCAGAATAGCGGGTGTTCCCTGGCCCATCGGCAACTGCCAAGGTTTGAACTCGCCTCATTCCTCCCGCATGGTTACAAGCATCAGCGGGGGAAGTGGCACTCCTCAATCAAGCTTAGTACGTTTACGCAATTGCCCACGCTAGAAGATTACATCGGCAATACGGCCCGCTCGTCACCGCCCGACTGCCGGTGGTTATCAGCAGCAAAGCATCTTTGGAGGTTTTTCGTGATCCAAGCTCAATCCAGAGATCGTACGCGGTGTTTTTTTAGAAAAGTTGCCGCTTTTCCAAGTTATCGCAAGGACGCTGCAGAACGTCGTGACGTGCGGCCTCTCACTGTCTTCTGAATTTTCCGATTTGATTGGCCTGAATCGACTGCTGAAGCTGCGGCAGCCTCGCTGGAGTGGTCCCGACGGCGATGTGGGAGATTGGCCGAACCATCTGACACTCGCATATCATAGCCACCACGGGCGCGTTTATAGGTTTCCAGAGACGGATAGATATGCGCAACCGTTAGACAGATGAGTTCCTCGCGATCTCCGGATTTCAAGCAAGACAAAATTTGAGTATGTTCGTCCCGCGACCGCTGAAGCAAAACCGGATCACCAACCGCATAGCACCGAATGGCCAGACTCTCGATCCATAGGCGCTCTATGATATCTGCGAGATAATGATTATCGCTGGCAGCAAAAATGGTCTGATGAAATTCGTTATTGATCGTAAAAATTTCCTTGAGATCATACCTGTCCACTGCTTGGCAATATCGTTCGTGGATGGCCGTCACCTTTGCGATCAGATCCGCGCTCGGCGGGACTGGAATCCGCCGTACGGCTTCCGCTTGAAGCAATGCTCGCACCTCGTACAGCTCTTCAGCATCACGGATGGACAAGTCTCGAACCGTCGCCCCTTTGTTGGGTTGACGTGTAACGAAACCAAGATGCTCAAGCTCCGAAAGAGCTGATCGAATCAGATGACGCGAGGCAGCTAGACGGGCACTCAACTCATCCTCGATAAGGCGCTCACGCGGACGCAAGTTACCAAGGATGATATCGAATTTGAGCTGCTCCACAAGCGAGGCAAGAAGTGGCTCAGTACCGGATGACTTCATCGTTACCGAGCGTTTACGTCCAGGTGTCGGCATGTCGTAGCACCCTCGCAATCAAAACCCTTCTCTCCCCTCCTCATCGGTCAGCGACGACTGAAAGCCAGCGCCAAACCAAGGAGAGTTTTCCCCCCGTTCTCTTGCCAAGCTCGAGTCTTTCTCTCAGCACATCACATCGGCACTTCTTGGATATTGCCGCGGGATCCCCCTTTTGGACAGACACTGCGCACTCAATTAATCGGCTAATCTCTGCCGAGCGGGGCAGGGCGCTTCCCTTCCAACGACTTTGACCATCCTGCCAATGCACGTCTGCCAGTGCCCGGCAACCTGACTGACTGCGCGCACCACCCACAGCACCAAATATTGACGCTAACAGAACACCCCGTCTCCTTCTAGAAAAATTTTCCAACAAAATGGTTGATAATCTGGTCGCCGAGGTATAAGACGCTCGCCGGAAGATTTGGCTAGGGGCTGTCGTGGCTGCCGCGGAGCACCTGGAGGGTTGACTGCGCACAAAAAGAATTCGTGCGTCGAGGTTTCGGCGCGCGCGCCCATAGGGCAGGGGAGGAAATGGAAACATGATCGACTGTTCAGACGATAAGGCGCTGACAAGCCTTGTTCGTGAGGCGAACGAATTTTCGGAGCATAGTCGTCGTTCTTTTCTGGCGGACATTGGAGTGGCTGCTATTGGCGGCACTCTTGCTTCCCGTTTTATTGGCACTGCCAAAGCCGACGACATCAAGGTGGCGCAGGGCGGAAAGAAGATACGCGTCGGCATCCCCCTTACCTATGGCCCTTTCAATCAGCCTTGGCGGCGAGGGTGTTGGCAACTCGTCCAAACGGTTCTGGACATGGGGTGCGAGCCGGTCTGTATCCGCGGTGAACCTACCAAGGAAAGCGAACAGAGTGCCGAACGTTCCTTGTTGGATCGTGATATCGCGGTGCTCTGTATGGGCATCTATTCCCTCGAGTCGGAAACCGCCTACATCGCGGACGAGGCGCATAAAAGAGGTATCAAAACCGTTGGCTTTGGAGTGCCTGTGAAGGACTCTCCCGCGGTCGTCGAGGATACCTGGGGCACTGCTGCTACCCTGGGCTATGCCCTCCAGGATTCGGTGCAACGGCAGGGTTCAATCGTGCAAACGGCCGAGAACAGGGGCTTTTACACGCCCTTCGACATGGAGGCCGACATGCTCGATCTCATGACCAAGTACGAAACGCGCATGAAAATGCTTCCTTTCATGCCGGGTGGCGTTTCGACGCAGGACGAATTGTCTATCAGCCGACAGAATGTTCTCACACTCTTGCAGAGCCATCCTCCAGGCTCGGTCAAAGCCATTGCTTCCTGGTGGTGGCCAGATACGATGGGAGCGTGCGAGGCATTGCGGCAGATGGGGCGTACCGAGGTCAAGGTTTTCAACCATTATTTCTCGAATCAGTTTCTCAGCGCCTGGGCTGACAAGGCGATCGACGTGGTCCTGAGTACCGATGTGCCCTGGAGGATCGTTGGCAGGAAAACAGCCGAACTGGCCATAGGGCTCGGGCGAGGAGAAGACATCCCGAATGACGTCTATCATGTTCCGGTGACGGCGATTCGCCAGCCTCAGGCTGCCCAGGCACTCGCCGAGATCCAGAATGAAGATAAGCAGGCGATCGCTCTTCTCAGAAAATACGGAGGGTGAAAAGCTTCCAGCATCGCAGGGCCGCGGCAGTGGAAATCCTGCCCTGCTGCCGCGGTATTGCTAACGATTACGGAGAAGGAAAGTAAGGAAAGCGTATGACAAGGCGTCTTGAGGGGAAACGCATTATCATTACGGGCGCTGTGAGCAATATCGGTAAAGAAGCGGCCCGACTCTTCGTGACGGAAGGCGCACGAGTGGTGATCGGCGACATCGATGATGTCGCGGGGCAGAAGACGGCGCTGGATCTTGGTCGGCAGGCACATTTCATTCACGTGGACGTGACCGCGGAATCGAGCGTGGCGGCTCTGGTTGAACAGGCCGCCGACTGGCTCGGCGGCCTGGACGTGCTTTGCCAGAATGCAGGCTTACAGCATTCTGGTGCCGTCACTGACTTTGACGCTACGCGGTGGGACGGACTCTTTGCGGTAAACGCCCGTGCGCATTTTTTCGGTGCCAAGCACGCCGTGCCCCAGATCCGGAAATCCGGCAAGGGCTCGATTATCAATACGGCTTCGCTTGCCGGGAAACGAGGTGGACCAGGCATGACGGCCTATTCTGCCTCAAAAGGAGCAGTCATTGCCTTCGGTACTGCGTTGGCAATGGAACTCGCCCAGGACAATATCCGCGTGAACACCATTTGCCCCGGCTGGGTCGATACGCCTTTTAACCAACCTGCCATCGATTTCATGGGCGGCCGGGAGAAGCAGGAGCGCACGGTGCAGGCGATCGTTCCTCTCGGGCGCCAGGCCACTCCAGCGGAAATTGCGCCACTCTTTGTCTATCTCGCCTCCGATGAGTCTTCCTACATGACTGGCCAGGCGTTGGTCATCGATGGCGGTGTCTACAATTGAGCTGCGCAATCGCTGGTCGCCGCGCCTTGGTTCGGACGGAGTGACGCTCCTATGACTCGACAGATCCTGAACGCCGCATCTTCACGGCCGGTCGAGCTGTCACCAAATTTGGCGTCGGGAGAAGGCCGGCTGCTGCGTCTTTTGCGTCGCTGGGGCACCGTCTCAGTCATCATACTGACAGGTATCGGGTTTTCCCTGGCATCACCATGGTTTTTCACCTTCTCAAACTTTAACAATATCTTGTTTTCGATGATTGTCAGCGGCCTTGTCTCGATGGGGCTCACTTTCGTCGTTGCTGCCGGTAGTTTCGATCTGTCGGTGGGTCTGACGGTAACGACGACCTCCATCGTGACGGCCTTCCTGATTCCAGTTCTTGGACCTTGGGGTGCCATCATCGTAGCACTTCTGGCTGCCTGCATCATCGGCCTCATAAACGGCATTCTTGTGACGTATGGCCGGCTCTCAGGCATTGTCGTAACGCTGGGGATGATGTTCGTTCTCGAAGGAATCAATATATTCATGACCGGCGGATATCAGGTGCCCGTGGGTTATGATCAAGTCGCGTTCCGCTTTATCGGGCAGGGCAAAATTGGTGCGGTGGCTTTCCCCATTTTCATCCTTCTTGCCCTTTTCGTCGTCGTTCATTTGCTCGCCGTCAAAACCAAGGCCGGGCACTATATTACGGCAGTTGGCGACAACGCGATGGCTGCCTTTTATTCGGGTATCAAAGTCTATAGTTGGGTGATCATGTCTTTCGTAATTGCTGCGGTGCTTTCGGGTGTCGGCGGCATTATCGAAACGTCGATTTCTTCTTCGGCTCAGCCGGTTGGCGGTGAAGGTTACCTCCTCGAGGCGTTCGCGGCCGTATTCCTCGGGGCCACCATCATGGGGTACGGGAAGCCCCATGTGCTGGGCACCCTGGTTGGGGTGTTTTTCATCTATATGGTCGATTCGGGCATGAGCATGGTCGGTTTCCCATTTGCTGCTCGACAACTGTTTGCCGGCATTATCCTGATTCTGGCCGTGGGCGCCAACGCTCTTCTCAACCGCGAAGAGATTCATCTCAAATTTACCTAAGGCAAAAACGATGGCAGATACGCCGATTGTCGAGCTGCGGGCGATCGAAAAGGAATTCACCGGCAACAAGGTCCTGAATTCCGTTTCGGTGTCTTTCCAGCGTGGAGAAGTTCACGGTCTGCTCGGCGAAAACGGCTCCGGAAAATCGACTCTTATTAAGATCCTGACGGGAGTCTATAGCCCTACGGCGGGTGAAATTCTGCTTGATGGGAAGCCCGTGCGTATCGCGAGTCCACTCGAAGCCCATAAATTTGGACTCGGCGCAGTCTACCAGGATGCCGAGCTTGTTGCCGGATTTTCGGTTGCGCAGAATGTCCTTCTAGGGAGTGAGCCTGGCAGATTCTTTCTCTCACAACGGAAAATCTTTGAGCAGGCAGAGGGGATTCTGGCCGAGATCAATATCAAGATGGATAGTCGCCGCCGGGCATCGGGTCTGAGCGCGGCCGAGATGCAGATCGTTACGCTAGCTACCTTGTTTCAAAGACGATACAAATTGATCGTCCTCGACGAGCCGACAGCGCGTCTCTCAGCGTATGAGGTTGAGCTTCTGTTCCGAATCATTCAACGCTATCGCGAGCAGGGCATCACGATCATTTATATTTCGCATCGCTTGGGCGAAGTACAGCAGATTTGCGATCGTGCGACGATTCTGCGCGGAGGGCGGGTGACGGCGACTCTCGAACGGGAGGAGATCACCGAAGAACGAGTCACAGCCCTTATGGTCGATCGCAGCCAGTCGCAGCTCGAAACCTATAACCCGGGGCTCGCCCGTGACGAACCTCTATTGGAGATAGATCGACTCGAAACGCAACGGCTTAGTCCGCTGTCTCTTACGTTGCGTGCCGGCGAGGTGCTTGGCATTACCGGCCCGCTCGGCGGCGGGATGGAGCAAATCGCGCTTGCCCTTGGTGGGGTCGTTCCGCATCGGGGTACTGTCAAGGTCAATGGGCAGGCAATCAAGGTCGGCAGCCCAAGTGAGTCTCTGGCGGGCGGGATTGCTGTTATTCCTGAGGATCGGCGCAAGCAAGCGTTGTTTCCGACTCTGTCGATCTCCGACAATATCACCCTTCCGATGCTGCACGTTCTTACGCGTGCCGGACTTGTAAGCAGTTTTCGCAAGCGCTCTTATGCGGAAGATGTGATGAGCCGGCTCAAGGTAAGTCCGCGTCAGCCGGATAAAGCCGTGAAATTCTTTTCGGGCGGCAATCAGCAAAAAGCTGTCATTGGGAAATGGCTCAAGGCGGGTGCCAAGGTTTATATTTTTGTCGAACCAACCTCGGGCGTCGATGTGGGGGCCATCAAAGAAATTTATGATATCATCCTTCATCTGGCACATGAGGGCGCGGCCATTATTGTCATTTCCTCATCGATCAAGGAGATTCTCTCCCTTGCCGAGACAGTCTTTGTCATCCGAGATGGCCAACTGGTTCATTCTGCTGCCAAGGCAGAAAGCAGCTATGACCAGCTTCTCGCATTCGCAATAAAAGGCCGCTCTCATATCGGTGTGGCGGCAGCATAGTTTGTCGCGGTAAGCCGCAGCCGATGCCCTATGGATCCGAACAGGAGGACAGAATATGAGCGAGATCACGCTAGAAGAGGCTCAAAGAGGCATTGCTGCCGGCCTCGCCAAGGCCCGCGAGCTCAACTCACCGTCCAGCATCGCAGTCGTCGATGGTGGGCGCAATCTTCTTGGATTCATCCGTATGGACGGAGCTCTGCTGGCCAGCATCGAGATATCGCAGGGCAAGGCCTTTACTGCGCGCTCTCTCAATATGAAGACAGGCGAAGCTATGCCGTACGTCCAGCCCGGCGGGCCTCTTTACGGAATGCAGACATCTCATCGCGATCGACCCTTGATTGTCTTTGGCGGTGGGCAGCCGATCACGAAGAATGGTAAGGTCGTGGGTGCGGTCGGAGTTGCCGGTGGCACCGTTCCCGACGACGAGACAATTGCCGCTGCGGTTGCTGAGGCGATTGGGGTTGATTGACCGCTTCCAAAGCCAAGGAGGCATCCACCGTCAGCGCATTGGCGGGTGCTGTGGCTAGGATCTTGAGTGTGGCCAGTTTGACGATGTCGCGCGAGACGATACGACCGTCGATATCGAGAGCATCAGCGGCCCTGCTGCACACCACTTTGTCCCTTGGGCAGAAAACCGTGAAGTAGCGCGCATCGCCCAAGGCCAAAGCTTCTTTGATCCGGTTTTCATTTGGCCGTTCAGTAACATCTGTGTCGCCGCTCCAGATACGTCTACCACGACCGTCGCAACAGAAGGAACTATCGCGACAGCAGGGATACCATGCACCCGGCAGCCCAACCGGCTGATCACCCGGTATGGCGATATCCCAGGTGTCACAAGCACCGCCGAGAAACCGTCAATTCTATGCCCCTTTGCAAGGATGCACTGGGCTCACCGCGCTCGCATGCGGCGGCCCAAGGGTTGCGCCAAAAAAAGAGGCACAAATTGTCCGAACAAATCTTTCGGTGTTTGGACACCAGTAAGGATCAAGTTGACGGCGGGGCTCGCAATCGCCGCCGCCAAGATAGGTGCGGCGGCTGGCGACGAAACCGGTTCAGTCAGTGAATGGGCAATCCGAACGGCGCGGTCGACGCCACGGGCAATGGCGCTCTGCAACATGCGGTCGGCACCCTCTCCGGCCAGCGCGATGGCCGTTGTCCATGTGCCCAACCGTTCCTTGAGGAGGACCGCCTCTTCCAGCGCCTGATCATCGAACTCACTGTCTTTCAGCCCAATCCATTCCCGATCGATATCTTTTCCGTCTTCAGCGATCTCAATCCCCTCGGTCAGATCGATCACCACGCGCAATATTATGACGGCGACATGCGTCAGGCGTTCCTCCTTATCTCACTGAGATATAGGCAACGGACGAACAATATGCCGGGAGTTGGCCAGCATACGAGATGTTCGGAGCGATCCACGACAGATATCGCCGCATCTGTTCTGTGTGCGCGCAGAGTGAGAGGTTTTTTTGTTGGTTTCCATCACTCCAGATGTAGATATAAATGTCAACAAATTTATTGACTATCCCGGCGGCATTATTAAGCTGGGTTTGGCGCCCGGGCGGGGCCAACATCGTCGAGAGTGGCTGAGCGTCCTGGAAGGTGCGGCTGCGACGAAAAGAAAGAGTGCTGGAGGGAGCGCATGGCGAATATTCGCAAGCGGCCGGAAGTTGCGGATGTTCTCATTATCGGGGCGGGCGCGTCGGGGTCGGTGGCGGCCAAGCATCTTGCTGAGAGCGGCTGCGATGTTGTCTGCCTGGAGCAGGGGGGATGGGTCGATAATGGAGAATTCTGGGGGGACAAGCCGGAATGGGAGTTGATGTCGCAGAAGCGGTGGCATCCCAATCCGAATGTTCGCGATCTTGAAACCGACTACCCCTGCGAGACATCGGAATCGGATGTCAACCCGCTTATGTATAACGCGGTTGGCGGCAGCACGATTCTCTATGCGGCGCAGTGGCAGCGGTTCATGCCTTCGGATTTCCGGGTCAGAACCCTCGATGATGTCGCCGCCGACTGGCCCTTCACTTATGAGGATCTGGAACCTTTTTACGATCGACTGGATGTCGAGATGGGGGTTTCGGGCCTGAACGGGGATCCGGCTTATCCGCCGGGCAAGGCACCCCCGCTGCCGCCCCTGCCCATCGGTCGCATCGGCATGAAGGCGGCGGAGGGGATGAACAAGCTCGGCTGGCACTGGTGGCCGGGCCCGAACGCCATTCCGTCGCGTCCTTACGGTGGACGCAATCAATGCGTGCGTCGCGGGACTTGTCTTACCGGATGCCCGGAGCGTGCCAAGGGTTCGACGGACCATACCCACTGGCCGATTGCCCTTGAGCACGGCGCAACGCTGGTGACGGGCGCCCGCGTGAGGGAGATCACGGTCGATGCTCGTGGTTTCGCAACGGGAGCGATCTACATCGACCGGGCGGGACGCGAACGGGAGCAGAGAGCGAATATAGTGATCGTATGCTGTAACGGCGTCGGGACACCCCGCCTGTTGCTGCTCTCAAAGTCGCCCCGTTTTCCTGACGGGCTTGCCAACGGATCGGGTCTCGTCGGCCGCAACCTCATGATGCATCCCTGCGCCATCGTGACCGGCCACTTCGACGAGCCGCTCGAAAGCTGGCTTGGTCCGGCGGGGCAGACGATCCAATCGATGCAGTTTTATGAGACCGATCCTGCGCGCGGCTTCGTTCGTGGCGCCAAATGGCAGGTGATGCCCTCCGGGGGGCCTCTCGGCATGCGCGCAGCCTATGGTGGCAAGCCCATCGAAGAAGCCTGGGGGGTGGGCCTGCATCGCACGACCCGCAAGGTCTTCGGGCGCTCGTTTGAATGGGGAATCATCGCGGAGGACTTGCCCGACCTGGAAAATCGGGTGGTGGTTGATCCCTTGCTCACCGACAGCGACGGGGTCCCGGCTCCAAAGATTGTCTACAGAAATTCGGAAAACACGCAAAAGCTGATCGAATTTCACGTCGCCCGAGCACAGGAGGCGATGCGCGCTGCGGGCGCCATCGATATGTCGGTGACCCCGCTCATGCGTGACTGTGGCTGGCATCTCATGGGCACCTGTCGGATGGGCACCGATCCGGGTCGTTCTGTTGTCGATGAGTGGGGCCGTGCCCACGAGGTGCCCAACCTGTTCATCTACGACGGAAGTGTCTTTGTGACTTCGTCCGGCTTCAACCCGACGGGAACGATTTGCGCCATCGCATTGCGATGCGTGAAGCACCTCATCGCCCATCGTCATGAGCAAATGGCGGCGGAGTAGCGGGGATGATCGACGCCCTCCAGCGCAAGACATTTCTCGCCATCGCCGATGTGTTGATCCCCGCGGCGGAGGGCATGCCCGCGGCGAGCCAGGTGGGGGTCGGCGACGAAGTCCTCGACCGGATTCTTTCGTTGCGTGACGATCTCCGGGAACCGTTCGTGCGGGGAATCGCCGCCGCGGCGGGCAAGGAGCCGCAGGCTGCGGTAGAGGCGCTGAACCGCCATGATCCCGAGGCGCTGGGGGCCATCGGCCTCGTCGCCTCCGGTGCTTATTACATGAGTCCACGTGTGCGGGCGCTCATTGGCTATCCGGGCCAGGAGAAACGGCCCGGCAATCCGGATGAGATTCCTGAATATGTCGCGAACGGCATGCTGCAGCAGGTGATCGACCGCGGCCCGATTTATCGGCCCACGCCGAAATAGCAACAGATGCCGAGCGCGGCGACCTTGGCCGGCATGGGCAAGGGCAAGACGCTGCAGCTCCGAGATGGCACGGAATGGGAGGGAGCGATGAGCATCGACGTCAGGCAGGCCCCCAGGCCCGGCAGGAGAGACGAGGAGGTCGATGTCCTGATCGTGGGGGCCGGTCCTTCCGGCTCCGTGGCGGCCAAGCATCTCTCGGCAGCAGGATTTTCCGTCGTCAGCCTCGAGCAGGGGCACTTCCCGGATCGCAATGCCTATGCGGGTCGCCGGCCGGAATGGGAACTGGTGAGCCAGAAGCAGTGGCATCCCAATCCCAATGTTCGCGACTTGCCGCGCGATTATCCGATCGAGACCAGCGAATCGGACATCAACCCCCTGATGTTTGCAGGGGTAGGCGGCAGCACGACGCTCTACGCGGCGCATTGGACGCCGTTCCTGCCGTCCGACTTCCGCACACGCAGCCTTGACGGCGTGGGTGACGACTGGCCCTTCACATATGAGGATTTGCTTCCTTATCTCGACGAGATCGAGCGCGAGGTCGGGGTGTCGGGCATGCCGGGCAATCCGGCCTATCCGCCGCATGGTTCCTATCCGACGCCGCCGCTTCCCATTGGCAAAATCGGGTATAAAGCTGCGCAGGGCCTGGACAAGCTCGGCTGGCACTGGTGGCCGGGTACCAACGCGATTCCTTCCGTGCCCTATAACGGCCTCAACGCGTGTGTCCGCCGTGGCACTTGCATGACGGGCTGCCCCGAGGGGGCAAAATCCACTTCCGACATCACCTATTGGCCGCATGCCATCAAAAACGGCGCGCGGCTGGTCACCGGCGCCCGTGTCCGGGAAATCGAGGTCAATGACAACGGCTTCGCGACCGGGGCCGTTTATATCGATGCGAACGGCAGGGAACATCGCCAGCGTGCAAGCGTGATCATCCTCTGCGCGAACGGGATTGGAACGCCGCGTCTGCTCCTGCTTTCGCGATCGAAGAGATTTCCGGACGGCCTTGCCAACGGTTCAGGCCTGGTCGGCAAACGATTGATGATGCATCCTTTCTCGGCGGTTCTCGGGGTCTATGAGGAAGATCTCGAGTCGTGGCGCGGGCCGTTCGGGCAGAATGTCGACTCGCTTCAATTCTATGAGACGGACGAGAAGCGCGGCTTCGTCCGTGGCGCCAAGTGGGGCGCCTTCCCTGCCGGCGGGCCGCTCGGCGCCACAGCCTTCGTCGGCAGCAAGGTGTTCGTGGGCGATGAAGCCAATGTCGAGGAGAGCTGGGGCGAGAACCTGCACCGGACGGTAGAACGGCGTTTCGGCCACAGTGTCGTCTGGGGGATCATCGGCGAGGACCTGCCGGAGGAATCGAACCGCGTTGTGCTCGATCCTGTTCTGACGGACAGCGACGGCATTCCGGCTCCGAAGATTCTCTACAAATTTTCTGAAAATTCTCAGAAATTGTTGCAGTTTCATGTTGCACGATGCCTTGAAGCCACGAAAGCGGCGGGGGCCATCGAGACCCTGGTCGTGCATCAAATGCGGGACACGGGTTGGCACCTGCTGGGCACCTGCCGGATGGGCGACAGCTCCGCCACATCGGTGGTCGATCAATGGGGCCGCGCCCACGATGTTCCGAACCTTTACATATTCGATGGCAGTTCCTTCCCTACGTCCGGTGGTGTCAATCCGACCGCCACGATCATGTCGGTGGCGCTTCGCCAGACGCGGCATCTGATTGCCGAGCGCCGCAGCCAGGAGGCAGCCTGATGAGCGAGACCGCCGGGTCCAGCCTCTCTGCCGAGCAGCGCAATATCCTTGGATCGCTGGCGGACGTCCTGATTCCCGCGTACCAAAGAATGCCTGCCGCCAGCGCGGTCGGCGTTCACGAATCGCTGATCGACGAGGTCCTCAAACACCGGTCCGATCTCCGTGAGGATCTGCTGCGAGCCCTTGCAAAAGCGAAAGGCAGGAACCCGACCGAGGCGGCGAACGAGCTTCTGCGTAGCGATGCCCCCGCGTTCAATGCCCTGAGCCTGGCAGTCTCCGGCGCCTACTATCTATCGCCCGCGGTACGCAAGCTGCTTGGCTATCCGGGTCAGGAAGCGGTCTCTTACGATCCTCATGCCACGCCGGACTATCTGACGAACGGCATGATCGAGAGAGTTCTTGCGCGCGGCCGCGTTTACCGGCCCACGCCACGGTGATTTCAGCACGGGAGACGGTTCCCGACCGAAGGGAAAAGGGTTTGGCACCCGGCATGGTTGTCAGACCGCAGGAGAAAAGGAGCATCGATGTCTGAGCCTTCCTCTGCCGGCGGGGAAGCCCCGCCCTGCCAGGGTCCTGATCCGAATCCGCGACCGCCGCACTTCCGTGTGCCGCCCGGTGCCTGCGACACACATGCGCATGTCATTGGCACGCCCGATCGTTATCCTTTCGTCGCCAATCGCAGCTATACACCGCCCCCGGCAACCGTCGAATCCTATCTGGCCATGCATCGGGTTCTCGGTATCGAGCGCGGTGTTCTCGTGCAGGTGAGCGTGCACGGTACCGACAACAGGCTTCTCGTCGAGACGTTGCAGCGCTACCCGGACCGGCTGCGCGGCGTGGCCGTCGTCGGGCCGGAGATCTCGGAGGAGGAGCTTGACCGCCTCGATGAAGCGGGGGTCCGGGGCCTGCGCTGCAATGAGCTCTTCGGCGGGGGGACAGGTCTCGAGGCCCTGGAGCCGCTGGCCAAGCGCATTGCCCGGCGCAACTGGCACATCCAATTGCTGATCGATGCGCGCCGGCTGCCCGCCCTCTCGACGCGCCTGATGCAGCTTCCCGTCCCCTTCGTCATCGATCACATGGGAAGCAACCCCACCTCCGGGGGACTCAAGGAACCCGGCTTTCTGGAGATGTGCCGGTTGCTGAAGGACGCCAATTGCTGGATCAAGATCTCAGGGGCCAACCGCAGCTCCTGCGCGCCCATCCCTTATCGGGATACGATCCCGTTCGCGCAGGCGCTGGTCGCAATCCGCCCGGAGAGGTTGGTCTGGGGCTCGGATTGGCCCCATGTCGCTGTCAACGGGCCCATGCCCAATGACGGCACCTTGCTCGATCTCCTCGCCGAATGGGTCCCCGACGAAACCATACGCAATCGCATCCTCGTCGATAACCCCACAACTCTCTACAGGTTCTGAAATGCTGCGCTCGGCGCCGGGATGTCCTCCGTCAGGGAGAAGCCCGAGTGCTCTGTGTAGCGCCGAGGTTGGTCCCAGTGGTGTGCTGGCGGGCGGAGTGCAAGGAACTGGTCCTGGCCGAGTATCATGGCCTGCGACCTCGAGAACGATTGTACTCGCGTTCGACGCGAATGATCATGTCCTTGCGCCACAGGCGCAGGTATCTGCCAATATGGGCATACATCTCTCCTATTTAGGCTTCCCGATACCACGCGCACCGGCAACCGTGTGGCGATCGGTGTCTATGACTTTCCGGCCTTACACGTTGCTGTTCGCCATGTACACAACCAATACAGTGCCGATCTCGGGCGGACTCTATGGCTGAAGGTCGAGCTCGCTGAGAGTTTCGACAAGGAGGCGCATTTGCACACCGACATTGCTATCTCCGGCGACGCCATTCGGAAGACATATGGGGCGACAGTGGCGCTGGACGGGATGTCGTTCTCCGTGCGTACGGCGAGCGTACATGCGCTGCTAGGCGAAAACGGGGCGGGCAAGTCGACCACCGTGAAGATGCTGAGCGGGCTGGTACAGCCCGACGGGGGAACTCTCCGTGTGTTCGGAGAGCCATGCAGCATCCGATCGCCGAGGCAAGCCCATGCACTCGGAATCCAGACGGCATTCCAGGAGATGACGCAGATCCGCGATCTCTCGGTAATGCAGAACATGCTTCTGCTCTACGAGCCTGTCTCTGGTTTTGGTCGAGTCCGCAAGCGCGAGGGATTGCGTTTGGTGGCCGGGCATTTTGCTACTCTCGGAATGGAGGATATTGATCCGCGTATCGGTATGTCGGAACTCAGCCTTTCGTTGCGCCAGAAAGTTGAGATTGCCCGGGCAGTCTTCCGCAAGCCCCGGATCCTGCTTCTTGACGAGCCGACTTCGGCGCTGTCCGGCAAAGATATCGATTGGCTCGGCGATCTCATCGCCAGGCTTAAAGCGCAGGGCATCACCATCGTCTTCATTTCGCATCGCATGCCTGAGGTAAGGATGTTCTGCGATAATCTGACGGTACTCCGCAACGGTCGCGATGTGGGGGCCGGACGGGTCGATTCGATGAACGACGACGAGATCATCCAGATGATCATCGGCCGCTCGCTGGCAGCAACCTTTCCTCCGCGCATCCCATCTGCCACCCGGACAGCGATTCCTGCGCTGGCTGTCAAGCATCTCAGCGTCGAGAAACGTGTGCGGGACGTATCCTTCGTACTGCAGTCGGGTGAGGTACTGGGCATCGCAGGATTGCAGGGCATGGGGCAACTGGACATCTTCCTTGCCTGCTTTGGCGCTACGCAGGCCTCGGGCGGAGTCATCGAGGTTTCGGGCAAACGGGTAGAGTTGGCCTCGCCGAGCGACGCCGTGCGCGCTCAGATCGGCATCAGCATGGTACCCGAGGATCGTAAGACCGAGGCCCTGCTGCTCAAGCTCGACGGGCAGAGCAATGTCTCGCTTCCAACGCTTGGCCGCCGGGCCCGCTTCGGCTTCATCGACAAGCAGGCCGAGCTGGCGGAGGTGTCCCGTGTGCTGGATATTGTCCAGGTGGAGGAGCGCGCTCTCTACACCCGTGTCTCGGCCTTCAGCGGGGGTAATCAGCAGAAGATCGCGATTGCCAAGTGGCTTCTTGCCGAGAGCCGCATCATGCTGATGTATGATCCAACGCGCGGCGTCGATATCGGTACCAAGCACGAGATCCACGTCCTCATTCGTAATCTCGCCAAGGCCGGTGGCGCGATTCTGTTCTACTCGACCGAGATCCCCGAACTCGTCAACCTTTGTGACCGTGTGTTGGTGATGTACAGCGGCGAGGTGGTATGCGAGTTGATCGGCGACGCGATTAGCGAAGAAGCCATCATGCGGCCCGCCTTGGGAGAAGCCGAACCTTCTCGCTCCGTGCAGGAGCTTACTCTATGAGCGCTGCCACCCATGTGCCCGCGCCACTGCAGCGCAGTTCCATTGTCGGGCCGTTCTTCCGCCTTAATCGCGGCGTGCTCATCATCACCGCTATCTTCATTGTTCTGTTATTGGTCTCGATCGCCTTCAGCGGCGGCTCCTTCGACTATTTTGAAGCGAGCTTCATGGCGAGCGGCGGCGCGACGCTGGCGCTGGCGGCGATGGGGCAAGCGCTCGTGGTTCTTGTCGGTGGATTCGATCTTTCGGTTGGCGCCGTCGTGTCCCTGGTCAATGTCATTTTGGCAACGCAGATGGCCAACGGCTTCGGATCCGAAGTCGGCGTCGGCATCGCTGGTATCGCAGTCGGCGCAGCAGTGGGCGCCTTCAACGGTTTCTTCGTGGCCTTCGTCGGCCTGCAGCCGATCGTGGTGACATTATCCTCGATGTTCCTGGTGCGCGGTATCACCATGTTGGTGCTGAATTCGCCGGGTGGTGCGATTCCTGACAGCTTCAAAAACCTTCTTACAGGTGCGGCGATCCCCAGCTTTCTGCCGGCGGCGCTGCTGATTGTCGTGGCTGCCGCCATTATCTGGTTGATCATTAAGGGTACACGCTTCGGCATCAGTCTCTATGCTGTCGGCAGCGACGAGGAGTCGGCTCGTTCGACTGGCATATCGGTGCGGCAGACGAAGTTCTTCACCTACATCTGCGCAGGTATCTTTTACGGTTGCGCAGGTCTCTTCATCAGTGCGCAGACAGGCGCAGGCGATCCGCTGATTGGAGGCCCGCTGCTGCTTGAGACCTTCGTGGCCGTTGTGCTCGGTGGTACAGTGCTTGGCGGAGGTCGTGGCGGGCTGATCGGTGCGCTCTTCGGCGCCTATACGCTCATGCTGATGGTCAATATCCTTCTGGCTCTCAACGTGTCGGCCTATTACAGCTCGGTGGCCGAGGGTGTAGTACTGATCCTCGCCGTTATGGTTTCAGCGCTACGCCACGATGCACCAGTGGCACAATTTGCAGGTCAGATGCGCCGGCGGTGGCACGGCTGGCGCGCTGGATTGCTGCCATCGCAGATCCGATGGAACGTGGAGCCGCGGATCTCGAGTCGACTGGGTGGCGGATTTGTGCGGCCGGTGCCGCGCGTCTCGTGGATGCAACGCAATCGGGAGCGGCTGCGCTTCATCCTGCCGGTCTATGTCTGCGTCGCGTGCGTCCTGATCGCGACCGCTGTGATCCTGCCCGATACCGTCGATCACTGGAGCTACTACAATTCGTTGATTGTTCTCAGTTCTTTCCTGATTATCCTGGCACTGGGCCAAGGTTCAGTGATCCTGACCGGTGGGCTGGATCTTTCAGTACCGTGGGTGATCGGCTTCTGCGGCATTTTCGCGGCAGGGCTCATTCGGGGATCGAATGAAGCGGCGCTTTGGGTGGTGCCGATGGTGCTAGTACTGGGTGCACTGATCGGCACGATCAACGGTCTCGGCGTCGTGATCCTTGGACTACCGCCAATCGTGATCACGTTGGCCATGAACGGCATCCTGCAGGGTGCGGCGCTAATCTATAGTGGCGGCACGCCAGATGGCTTCACCTCATCGAACCTGCACTGGTTCATGACTGGTCGCCTATTGGGTATCGCGCCGGTCACAATCTTCGTCGTGCTATTCGTGATCGCATCCGTGGTGCTGCTGGGCGGCACGATATTCGGGCGGCGCATCTATGCGGTTGGTAACAGCTCCAAGGTCGCATGGCTCTCAGGGGTTAATGTCTCTGTCACGCTTGTGTTCGTCTATGCGCTAAGCGGACTCTGCGCGGCGCTGGTGGGGGCTATGCTGGCCGGCTTCAGCGGCCAGGCGAGTCTGGGGATGGGTGACGATTATTTGCTACCCTCTATCGCCGTGGTGGTGGTGGGAGGCACGCTAATCACTGGTGGGCGTGGCCACTACCTCGGTATGTTGGGTGGTGCCATCCTGCTGACGGCGCTCCAGACGCTTCTGGACGGCACCAACCTGCCGCATGCCACGCGCGACATCGTCTTCGGCCTTGTTGTGCTCGGCGCTGTGCTGGCGCTGCGCGAACGACCAGCACATTGAGGCACCAGAGAAACACGGGAAAATCTCGGCATGATGCTCTCAATGACAATAACGTCAGGTAACTTTTATGGAGAAAGTGTACCGTTATGAAGCCG
>JASHVY010000381.1 GCA_030044345.1 Acetobacteraceae bacterium
AAATTGATCGAGAAAACAAAGCTGGAGCGTGATGATCCAAAATCATCACGCTCCAAGGCACGGAAAGCGAAAACCGCGTGAGCCCTCCCCGGCGGCGTTCGCCGGGAGGCTTCACCCAAACCCGAAACGGGCACTGCCCCGCGAGACCAGGTTTATTTCGCGGTCGCACAAGAAACCGGCAGCGGCCGGTTTCCATGACGAACAATGGATCATTTCGCGGATCGCCGTTTCAAAGCCACACCCGTGGCACGTCGGCCACACAGGCGGCACGAAACTTGCTTCGCCGGTATCAGACTCTTGCGGCGCCGGAAAGGAGCTGTAAGCATGAGGAAACGACCGCGGAAACGGGCGGGCCTGCAACGATTATCGGGATGGCCATCGAGACGGAGGAAATGGAATGCGCGGATTTCTACTCACGACCGCAGGGACCCTGGCAATCGGGATCGGTCTCATCGGCCCGGCCTTCGCCCAGGCCCCGCCCACAACCATGACAGCACCCGCGCCAGCCGCGCCGCCCCCGGCGGCCGCGCCCGCCGCGTTGCCCCCGAACGCGACATACGGCACCGGTGGCCTCGGGCAACCGCCGAACGCAGCGCTCTACTCCGGCAGCATGACGCCCGGCAGTTTCGCAGTCCATCTCAATGGTCGCGTCAACTGGTACGCAGGCGTCGCCGGCAGCTCGGTGGACAATGTCACTCTCCCCGGAGAGACCACCGGCAATAAGCTCGATAACGCCGAGTTCCAGGGCTATATCCGCCTCTATCCCGGCTTCGACGCCGTCGCCGCCAATGGCCTGCAATATGGTGTCGTCGGGGAAATTCGTAATCCCGGCAGCAATTTCACCGGGGTCGGAACGAATGCCAGTGGCAACGCCTCGGCGAACACGCTCTACTGGAACCGGGCCTACGGCTATGTCGGAACGGCCAATCTCGGCACCGTGAACTTTGGTGAGACGGACGCGGCCTTCGATCTCTTCCAGCAGGGCACCTTCGAAGGCTTCAATGACGGTGCGTGGAACGGCGACGTTCCGGGCTTCATCCCCGGCAATGCTTTTGCGGTCTATCCGTTCGCCGATGTCGGCAATATCCAGAGCGCGGACCGCATCACCTACCTCTCGCCCACTTGGGACGGATTCCAGTTCGGCGGCGGCTTCTCGCCCACCTCCAACACTCTGATCAACAGCGAAGGCTGCTCCGTCGCTGGTCCCGGGTGTAACCGGCTGGCCTCGACCAACAGCCCAGACGTCGTCGGCCGCTATCGCAACATGGTCGATGTTGCCGCCCAATATAACAACACCTTTGGCGCGATCGGGATCAGCGCCTATGCGGGCGGACTCTGGAGCGGCCAGGTCAATAACACCTCCGGCGATCCCGGCACGCAGACAGTTCCCTTCGCGGTCGGCGCCTTTGGCCTGACCTTGAGCTATGGCGGCTTCACCGTTGGCGGCCACTTCAACTTCGGCCAGGAAAACGGCGATTTCAACCTGAAGCCCCAGGGCGGTGTTCCCGGCCTCGCCTTCCTGGTCGGCGCCCAATATGCGACCGGACCGATCATCGTCGGCGCGAGCTACTTCAAATACAAGTTCCAGGGTGACTTCACCTCGCCCACCACGGAAGGTGTCGAGACTGACCAGGGTATCGCGGCCGGCGCGACCTATTCCGTCGCCCCCGGACTCGCGCTCTATCTCTCCTATCTTTATGGCCAGCGCCACCAGCTCGGCTTCAACTTCAATACCGGCTTCGCGAACGGGGCGGTTGTCGACGGTGTCGACGTTGGTGGCCCGGCCGGAACGAACAACAACGTCAATGCGCAGATCTTCGCGGTCGGCACGGTCGTGAAGTGGTAAGCTAGATCACACCGGCTTTGGCGGAGCGCTCCTCTATTCCGCCAAAGCAACGATATCGACGGGCGAAATCGAACGAGAGCGTGATGGTGAAAACCATCACGCTCTTTCGTTTCAGGCCTCTCGTCTCGTCATTCCGGTAAGAGCTCAGCGTCGGCGGAACGGGTTCAGGCCGTGACGCCGTGGCGCAGGCTGCCGAGATCCGCACCGGCCTTCGCTTCCCAAAGCCGAAGACCATGCCGGCGCGCGGCGTCGATCGCCGTCTCCAGCTCGTGCGATGCGGTTGCAATATCATCGGGCCGCGCCGCCAGCGTGATCCGCGCCTTCAGCCGCAGCAATTCGGGCACGCACCAGATCTCCTCCCGCCGGCGCGCCTCGGCAAGCACGTCCTCGATCGCAGCACTTGCCGCCCCCGGCCGTCCGGCACGGGCAAGGGCGGCGGCATAAAGGCCGCGATGCATCGGCTCATAGATTCCGGAGCCCACGGAACGGAAAGCGGCCAATGCCTCCTCGATGAGCGCGAGCCCGGCGGCGACCTGCCCGTTCTCGACCAGCACCCAGCCGCGGAAGGAGGTTCCGTAGGCTCCCCAAAGCCGCATCCCGTTCTCCCGGGCAAGCAGCGTCAGCCGCTCGGCGAGCACTTCCGTTTCGGCAGCATCGCCCTGCATCCAGGCAACCATGCACGCCCCATAGGCAAGCGCATAGGCTTCCGAGTTGGTCTGATGGAGCGCGCTCGCCTCCTCTAGGCTCAACCGCCCGACCGACCGCGCCTCCTCGGCCTCGCCGCCGAGCGCCAGCACTGTCGCCAGCACGGCGCGCGCCGAGACGCGCGGGTCCTGGCCGAACCGGAAGGCGAGCGCCTGATGACACGTCCCGTCGTAGCCCGCGATCGTGCGCTCGAGATCCGCGCGCGCGCCTGCGAGGTCGCCCAGCATGAAGAGCGTGAGCCCGCGGATCCGCCTGCCGACGAGATCGATGCCGGCATCCGCCAGCCGCGCGGCGATTCCGAGCATCCGTTCGGCGGTTCCGAGCGCCTGGCGCACGCGGCCGATCGAGACCTGCGCCGCCCACAATCCGTAAAGCGCCTGAACGAGTCGCTCACTGTCATGACGCTGCTCGGCGAAGACGCGCGCGCGCTCCCACGCCGCCTCGGTCTCGCGCGCCGCATAGCCCTGGGTCGCGATCAGCGGCACGCCGAGCTCGAGCTGGAGCAGAAGCTCAAGCTCCTGGCGGCGATCGCTCTCATCGGCTTCCGCGAGCGAAGCGAGCCCGGCGCGCAGATGGCCGATCGCCTCATGGTGCGCCGAGTGCCGCACCGCGTGCCGGCCGGCGCGCAGCCAATGCTCGGCCGCCGCCAGCCCATCGCCGGCGGCGGCATAATGCTGGGCGAGGATCTCCGGCTGCTCCTCACCGATTTCGGGCGAGAGCTCCTGGAGGATCTGCGCGCAACGGGCATGAAGCTGGCGCCGCCGCGCCTGGACCAGCGTGCTGTAGGCGGCCTCCTGCACCAGCGCGTGCTTGAACACATAGCTCGGGAGCGCCCGCGATCCGTGCTGGCGAATCAGCTCCTCCTGAACGAGCCTGCTCACGCCCTGCTCGAGGGCGGCATCGTCGATCCCCGACATGGCCGCCAGATGGACCAGCCGGAACTCGCGGCCAAGCACGCTGCCCACCTGCGCCACCTCCTTCGCCGAGGCGAGCGCATCCACCCGTGCCAGCAGCGAATCGCGGAGCGTCGCCGGAATCGCGAGACCCGACAGGGAACCCTTCAGCACGTAGCGCCCCTCCTGCTCGACCAGGACCCCGAGCCCCAGCACACCCTTGGTCAATTCCTCGACGAACAGCGGCACACCGTCGGTGCGGGCGATGATCTGGTCCACGACCTCGCCCGGCAGCTCCTTGCCGCCCGCCACGTGCGTGATGAGCGTGCGCGTCTGCGGCCGCGTGAGCTGGCCGAGGCGCAGCGTCGTCGCATAGGGAAGGCCGCCCCAGCGGTGCTGGAACTCCGGGCGGTAGGTGATCAGGATCAGCACCGAAGCGTCCTGGATGGCATTGATCGCGAGCGACATCAGCTCCTGCGTCGTCGGGTCGATCCAGTGCGCATCCTCGACCAGGAGCATCAGCGGCTGGCGACGGGCAAGCCCCAGCATCTGCGCGACCAGGATCTCGAGCGTCCGATGCTTCACCTGCTCCGTCGAGAGCGCCTGAACCGACTCGGTGAGCGGGGTCGGAATGGAAAGCAGGAGGGCGATCAGCTTCAGGGGTTCGTCGATATCGTCGGTTGCCCGCCTGAGAAGGACAGCAAGCTTCTCGAGCTGCCGCTCCGGCGCATCCTCCGGATCGATCCCTGCAGCGAACCGCATCTGCGCCGCGGCCGGATAGAGCGCGCTGTTCGTGTGCATGGGCGAGCACTGGTAGCGCACCGTGAGATGGGGCCGCTCGGCGGCACGCTCGCGCAGCTCGTGCACCAGGCGGGATTTGCCGAGGCCCGGCTCGGCCGAGAGCAGAACGAGCTGCCCTTCCCCACCACAGGCCGCTTCCCAGCGATCGGCGAGCAGCGCCGCCTCCGCTTCCCGCCCGACCAGCGGCGAGACCGCGCGGCGGTCGGCCGCCTCATATCGCGTGGCCAGCGCACGCTCGCGAAGAACGCGCCAGACCGGCACCTTGGCATTGATGCCCTTGAGCGCGTGCTGCCCGAGCTCCTCGAGCTCGAACAATCCGCGGAGCAGCTCGCGCGTCTCGGCGGAAATGGCGATGCTGTTGGCCGGCGCGACCTGCTGAATCCGCGCCGCGAGGTTCAGGACCTCGCCGGCCGCGACCTGCTCGCGGGCCCCGCCATGCGCCATCATCTCGCCGATGAAGGCGACGCCGCTCGCAATGCCGACACGGATCGCGAGCGCGCTGCCATCCGGCGTGCCGAGCGCGCCGGTGGCGGCGATGATCGCGAAGCCCGCCTGAACGGCACGCTCCGCCGCATTCTCCTGCGCCCGCGGATAACCGAAGAAGGCGAGCAGGCCGTCGCCCATGAAACGATCGACGAAGCCTTCGCACCGGGCGATCGCGGCAGCCGCCGCATCCTGAAAGCGGCGGGTGATATCGCCCATCTCTTCGGGATCGAGCCTGAGGGTGAGCTCGGTCGAACCGACGAGGTCGCAGAACAGCACCGTCAGAGGGCGACGCTCGGGCTCGGGCTCAGCCTGAGCGGGACCGGGCTTTTCCGCGCGCGATGATGCGGCTTCCGGCTCCGGCTCGAGACCGGACGCGACCGCCGCCGCGAGCTTGCGCCGCGCGCCGAGCGACAACCCGAGTTCCTTGAGATCATCCTCGCTCAGGAGCGGCAGGACATCGAGGTCGATCTCAGCCTCGGCGAAGGCCGCCGCGTAGTGCGCGAGGCCAAGCCGCGACAGGAGAGCAGCCATTCCGTCCATCCGCAGCGATCCCCCGCCCCCTCTGTTCACAAGCGCGTGTTCTGCCACGTTTTCTGCCACCGGGCCCGCAACAAGGGAATAGGGCGGGCACCGAGAGGGCGGGATCCGGGGAGTTTTCGCGATGCCGCTTCGCGGCTTCGCGGAAATCATGAAATGAGACCGAAAAAACAAAGAAAGAGCACAGAGATCAAAAAATCATCACGTTCTGCCCCCCTTTTTTCACTGCGGCCGATCAGGCATGCTGTCGGACATCACGCGGCCCGCCAGCCGTTTCTCTTGCCGAAGTGGAGGTGACGATGCTGGAGGCGCTGCTCGAGATGGTGGGCGTTTCGCCCCATCTCGCCGAGAGGGTGACGATCACCGGCCATGACCCGGTGCTGGATACGCCCTTCCGGCTTGCCGAGACCGCCGCCGCGGTGCTTGGCGCCGCAGGCGCATTGTTCGCGGAGATCTGGCGGCTGCGCAGCGGGCGGACGCAGGACGTCACGATCGACGTGCGGGCCGCTTCGCTCGCGCTCGAGAGCGTGATGCTGCAGAGACAATGGGGCTATCCGATCGCGCTGACCGAGCCGGATTACCCGACCGTCGCCATCTACCCGACGCGGGACGGCCGCTTCATCATGCTCAATGGCGGCTATCCGCTGCTCCGCGACGGGCTGCTCGACCTCCTGCGCTCCGCCGACCGGGCGAACGCGATCGGCCACGCCGTGGCGGAATGGGATGCCGCCGCGCTCGAGAACGCGATCGCCGATCGCGGGCTTTGCGGGGTGATGGTCCGCACGGAAGCGGAGTGGAAGGCGCATCCGCAAGGATCGGCGATCGCCGAGCTGCCGGTGGTGGAGCTCCGGCGCATCGGCGATGCGCCGCCGCGTCCCTTGCCGCCGGGCCTGCGTCCGCTCTCGGGCATCCGCGTGCTCGATCTGACCCATGTCGTCGCCGGCCCCACCTGCGCGAAAAGCCTCGCCGAGCAGGGGGCGACGGTGCTGCACATCTATTCCCCGCGGCGGCCGCAGCTACCGCCTTTCGATATGGATACCGGGCACGGCAAGCTCACCGCTTTCCTCGATCTCGCGGTGCCTGCGGATGCCGCCGTGCTGCGCGGCCTCGCAAAGGACGCCGATGTCTTCTCCCAAAGCTATCGCCCGCAGGCGATCGCCTCGCTCGGCTTCTCGCCCGAGGCGCTGGCCGCCCTCACGCCGGGCATCATCGTCGTCTCCACGAGCTGCTACGGCCAGGCGGGGCCCTGGCGCTACCGCCCGGGCTTCGAGCAGCTCGCCCAGTGCGCGACCGGCATGGCAACCACCCAGGGCACACCCGACAATCCCGTGCTCTCGCCGATGGCTTATCCCAACGACTATATCACCGGCTTCCTCGCCGCCGTCGGCACGCTCGCGGCCCTGGTCCGGCGGGCGAGCGAGGGCGGAAGCTGGCATGTGCAGGTCTCGCTCTGCCGCACCGCGATGATGATCCAGGAGCAGGGGCGGGTCGATCCCGCGCTCCGCCCGCCGCCGCCGATCCCGGCCGATTTTCGCGCGCAATATATGCAGGAATGCGATTCCCCGATCGGGCGGCTGAGCTTCCTCGGGCCGGTGATCCGGATGTCCGGGACGCCGCCGCGCTGGGACCTGCCGCCGGCGCCGCTCGGGGCGCATCCGCCGCGCTGGCCAGATATGCCGGCATCATAAAAAAAGGGCGATCATGAGCGAGGAAGCAGCGCCACCCGTCAGACCGATCGCCCTCGTGCTGCAGGGCGGCGGCGCGCTCGGCGCCTATGAATGGGGCGCGGCGACCCGGCTGGTGGAGGAAGGGTTTCAGCCGGTCGCGGTCACCGGCGTCTCGATCGGGGCGATCAACGCGGCCGCCATCGCCGGCGCGCGCGGGGGC
>JASHVY010000382.1 GCA_030044345.1 Acetobacteraceae bacterium
GCGGCACGCTTCATCAGCAAGTGCAGGCTCTTCCGGGCCGGCTCGACCATCGCGGCGGCGCCGGCACGGCCGCCGAGAAATATCGCCTCAAGCATAAGGTCGCCCTCGAAGGCGGCATCGCCGAGCTGCTCGGGCAACGCGAGATCGCCGTCAACTCGCTGCATGAGCAGGCGATCGACCAGCCGGGCGAGGGGCTCGTCGTCGAGGCCCGGGCGCCTGACGGCACGATCGAAGCGGTGCGCGTTGCGGGCAGCCCCTTCGCCTTCGGCGTGCAATGGCATCCCGAGTGGGACGTTCTCGCGTTTCCCGATCGCGTCGCGCTCTTCGCCGCCTTTGGCCGCGCGGCCCGCGCCTTCGGAACTGGCCTTCGCCGGGCCGCCTGATCAAATCCATCCGGCCATCCTGGAGCAGACGTCATGGACCTCGGACTCGGCGGAAAGACCGCGCTCGTCACTGGCGGATCGAAGGGGATCGGCCGCGCCTCGGCTTCCATGCTGGCCGCCGAGGGCGTGGCCATCACGCTCATCGCGCGCAACCCGGAGAGCCTCGCCGCCGCTCAGGCGATGATCCGTGACCGGTCCCAGGTGCCGGTGGAGGCGATCGCCGCTGATCTTTCCCGCCAGGAGGAGGTCGAGCGCGTTGCCGCCTTGGTCCCCACGCCCGATATCCTCGTCAACAATGCCGGCGCGATCCCGCCGGGCGGACTCGCCACGGTGGACAATACGACCTGGCGCGCGGCCTGGGACCTGAAAGTGTTCGGCTATATTTCGCTTACCCGTGCGATCCATGCGCGGATGGCCGAGCGCGGCGCGGGCGTGATCGTGAATGTCATCGGCGCCGCCGGGGAAAAATTCGACCCCGATTATATCGCCGGCTCTGCCGGCAACGCGGCGCTGATGGCCTTTACCCGTGCGCTCGGTCGTGCGAGCCCGGCCCATGGCGTGCGCGTGGTCGGCATCAATCCGGGGCCGGTCGAAACCGATCGGCTGGTCATGCTCCAGCGTGCCCGCGCCGAACGCACCTTCGGTGAGCCCGCGCGCTGGCGCGAGTTCTTCGCCCATATGCCCTTCGGCCGTCCCGCCACGCCTGAGGAGATCGGCTCTGCCGTCGCGTTTCTTGCCAGCCCCCGCTCCGGCTACACGAACGCCACCATCCTCACGATCGACGGCGGCGGCTGAGGTCGATCGTCAGCCGCGCCGATCCTGCGGCGCGCGAAGGCGCGCGAGGTGCTGGCGCAGCCGCCCCAACTCCTCGGCAAGCTGGGCGAGATGAGCGGGTCCGCGTTCGGCAAGCTCGACGGCGCGCATGCCGCTCCATGGGCGGCAGAGCTCGTTGATCCGGCGGGCGCCGATATTCGCGGCACCACTGCAAACCGCATGCGCCTTGGCGCGGAAAAGGTTGAGGTTGCGTTGCGCCGAGGCCGTTTCGAGCTCGCGCAGCGTCTCTCCGGCGTCTTCGAGAAATCCTTCGACCAGATCGGTCACGAACGCTTCGCCGCCGAGCCGATCGAGCTCCTGGAGCGTGGCGCTGTCGAGAACCGGGAGCGCCACCACCTTGAACTGCGGGTGCGACGCGATGTCGGTGACCTGCGCCGAAATCTCGGCATCCGTTCCGTGCGCGGCGTCCGCCTCCTCCACCCCTTGCTTCGATTCGGGCGCAAGCGCGGCGAGAGAATCGAGCAGCAGATGCGGCTCGACCGGTTTGGTGACGCAGGCATCCATCCCGGCCTCGATGCAGCTTCTGGCCATCTCGGGCGTGGCGTCCGCGGTCAATGCGATGATCGGCAGATGCGCTCCTCCAAGCTCGGTCATCCGATAGAGCTTGGTTGCCTCCAGCCCGTCGAGCCGCGGCATGTTGACATCCATCAGCACGGCATCGAACGGCCCGCTTTCCAGCGCATCGAGTGCGGCCTCGCCATCCTCCACCATGGTCACCGCGTGTCCGGCGCGCTCGAGGATCTTGGCGATGACTTTCTGGTTCGTCCGGTTGTCGTCGGCGACAAGGATGTTGAGGCGGGGCCGGGCGGCCGAGACGATGATCCTCTCTTCCCGGCGGGGCAGGTTGGCCAGCGCGAGGCGCGCCGCCGCCGCGAACTCCTCCGGCTTCGGCACTGGCGGCAGGACCATGTTGAAGAGCCGCGCGGCGGCGCTCTCGGATCCGCTCGTCTCCTGCCCAGGGAAAGTCGGGGGAAAAATCGGGGAGGAAATCAGAACGAGGGTCATCCGGTCGGAGGGATCGGCTCGGCGCAGGGCTTCGGCAACCACTTCCGGCGCCGCCGAGAGCCGCCGTCCATCGAGCATCACCAGCGCGTTGCGCCGGCCCATCTTTTCGAGCGCGGCCAGCAGCCCGGCCATCCCGGTATGGCGTTGCGGCGCAAGAGAGGCTGCCGCCATGGCCTCCGCCAGCTTTTCGTCCGTCTCCTCGCGGCCGAGAAGAAAGACGGGCAGCTCCGCCAAGCGTTCCGGGGCTCTGGCCGCCCGCCGGCCGAGCGGCAGGGTGAACCAGAAAGTGCTGCCTTTTCCGAGCTCGCTTTCGACCCCGATCTCGCCGCCAAGATGCTCCACCAGCCGCTTGCAGATGGCGAGACCGAGACCGGTGCCGCCATAGCGGTTGGCGATCGAGGCATCCGCCTGGGTAAAGCCTTCGAAGATTCGCTCGCAGGCCTCAGCTTCGATGCCGATCCCGGTGTCGGAGACCTCGCAGCGGAGCAGCACGCGGTCCTCGCCGACCGGGGCGGCATCCACGGCCATGACGATGCTGCCCGATTCCGTGAACTTCATCGCATTGGCGCCGAGATTGAGCAGCACCTCGCGCAGATGCTGCTCATCGCCGATGAGCGCTGTCGGCGTGTGGGGCGTGATGGTGAGGCCGAGCCGAAGCGCCTTGTTGCGCGTCTGGGCGGCAAGCATGGCGCGTGTCTCGACGAGAACCGAGAGGAGGTCGAAATCGACCTCCGTGTACGGCATCCTTCCGGCCTCGATACGCGCGAAGTCGAGGATGCTGGAGATCTGGGCCAGCAAGGCCCGGCCGGCATCCTGCATGGTTCGGGCCATGTCCTGCTGCTCGTGGTCGAGCTTGGTTTCGAGCAGCATTTCGCCGATGCCGATCACGGCGTTGAGCGGTGTGCGCAGCTCGTGGCTGACACTTGCCAGGAACAGGCTTTTTGCACGGTTGGCGGCCTCGGCCTGCTGCTTGGCGCGTGAGAGCTTGCGGATCAGCGCGCCGGCATAGAGCGGCAGAATCAAAAGGCCGATCATCAGCCCAGCGGAAAGTGCCGGCTTGTCACGCCAGAATGGTGTCGTCAGCACGACCGCGGCGAAACAGCCGAGGCTCGCAAGCATTCCGATGCGAAGATATTCGATGCCGAAGCGAAAGCCGTTGCCGAAGATGACCCAGAGATAGACCGGATAGAGAATCGCCGTGAGCCCGTTGCCGGCGTGCATTTCATAGGCGACGAAGCCGATATCCCAGCAGAGGGCGAAAAGCCGGCGTGGCACGTTGACGGCGGGCCAGGTAAGGATGTGCGCGATGATCGCGACCGTGCCGAGAGCGAAGACCGCCATGCCGAGTAGCGCCGCCCCGCCAAGTGGCTGCCCCACGG
>JASHVY010000039.1 GCA_030044345.1 Acetobacteraceae bacterium
CTTTCACGTTGGTAACACGGGTTCGAATCCCGTACGGGACGCCATTGATTTAATTCGATATCGATGATTGAGATCGAAACGATCCGAGTCCATGCGTCAAATATGCGGCATATGCCGCAGCGAAATCGGCAGGAGATGGAAGTACGGCGCCGGGGATGGGGCGGCTGGCGCAAGAAGGGCCGCCAGCGGCCGCCGCCGGTCCTGCATGACCGCGTCGTCGCTGTGGCGCGAGACACAGCGGAACACCGTCGGTGCAATGCCGATCTGCGGCCAGGCCAGAAAGGCCCGGAGCTATCCCTTCCTTGCCGGCTCCATGGAGACTCCCGCTGATTTGTCTGAAAGGGTCCTCTCGGACCCCGTCTAGGCCGCCCCGGTCTCCTGATCTGCAATAACCTCGGCGGAATGCTGGGCTGTAGAAACGGCGGGTTTCGTCTATGTGGGCAGTCGAAGCTTTGAAGGAGTGGCATGACTTCTACGTGCTGGTAGGAACGGCGGGGGCGACCTTGCTCGGCTTGCTGTTCGTTGCCGTCTCGCTCGGCGTCGGTTTTTTGACTGAAGAGCGCCACGCGGCGACGCGCACATTCATGAGCCCGGTCGTCGTCCATTTCACCAGTGTATTCTTCTTGTCTGCCATCGCGTTATTCCCGTGGCATCATGCTCAATTCTTCGCCGCGATAATCGGCGCCACCGCTTTGATCGGGGCAATCGTTTCGATCTACATCACGATCCAAGTCGTGCGCACCGATATGACAAGCTACATTGAGGACTATTTCGCCTACGGCATTTTACCCGGCCTCGCCTACGCCGCGCTGCTTGTGGCCGCCGTATCGATCTATCTGGAAAAGGACTTTGGGCTGAATGCTTTAGCGGGCGCTCTTTTGCTATTGGCGGTCGTCAACATCCGCAACGCCTGGGACCTCATGCTCACGATGGTCCGCCGGCCCCGCAGAAAGGACTAACTCCCCCGAAAGCAGGGCGGCAATGCTCAATGAGCCGGCCGCGGCAGTAACACGGTGGCGGGTGAATGCCGCGCAGTCGCCACCTCCCATACCATATGCACCGCACATTCGAGGTTTGGGACCACAACGATGGGGCTTGAATTAATGCGTTGCCAGGGAGCGGAGCCGGCAACGTGGGTTGTGGAGGCAAGCGATTCCGAAGGGCGCTTGAAGGCTCCTTCCGATTTGGCTGATCGGGTGGTTCGCAGGGTGGTGCTTGGGAGGGCGATGCAGTGACCGTCACACAGCCTCCAAGCGCCGACGCAGGCAAATCCCGGAAAAGGTGGGCTGTGGGAGATCATCCACCAGCAGATGAGAGCGATGCTGTCCGGGCCGGCCTTGACCAGGGGAACCTGGTTTTGGCGGAATAGGCTGCTCTCGTGGGGAAATTGGCCATGCCAGAATTGTCAGGTTTCGACCCGCTGTCGCTTCCCGAAAGCAATGCGACGAGCTATCCGGAACCATATCGTTCTGCGAACCAACAGCGGTGGAATCGTCGCCTCGGCGATCACGCAAACCTTACCAACTTCGGCGTAAATCTTACGCGTATCGTGCCGGGCGGCCAATCGTCACATCGCCATGCGCATTCGCGGCAGGACGAGTTCATCTATGTCTTGCAGGGGAAGGTCGAACTGGAAACCAATGCCGGTGTGGAAGTGCTGCGGGCTGGTATGTGCGCTGGTTTTGCCGCCGGCTCCGGCAATGCCCATCGGTTCGTCAATCGATCCGCCGAGGATGTGCTCCTGCTCGTGGTTGGCGACCGAACCGCAGGTGACGAGGTGAGCTATCCCGATATCGACATGCACGGCCGCATGGGGTCTGACGGCAGATACGCGTTCACGCATAAAGACGGGACTTCGTATTAGGTGTTTGGTCCCGGAGAGTGATGACGCTATTCTGACCCGAGAGGCGAAGGAAGCGTTAAGGCGAGTGTTCTTCATGGCAGCGCCCATCCCGAACACCATCATGAGGCATTGACCTCGGAAAGGACCCTGACCCCGGTGGCGGATATCAAATAGGACTTGACAGTGCACCCGCAATTAAAGGGCCGATTGACACAAGCGCTGCTACCCCGCCAAGTTCAGCTCATTGTTCGGTGATGTTGGGACCAGCCTCCGCAGGCTCATTGCCTGCTTGTGTCGGTCGGGAACGCATGGGCTGAAAAGTTTGGCGGCATTGCTGTCCAATGAGGCATCGTACTCGAGCTGGCCTGTGTTACGGCAAAATTTGTCGCGCTAGCGCCATTTGCCCGGGTGCAGCAACGAAAGACAAGGAGCTATGCACAGGTCGCCGTGCTCAGCCTTTTACGGTAAACGCGATCTTCCCCTTCTCCCGCACCCGAACGGCAATTCCATCATCGATCAGCCAGCGCAGATGACACTGGATACACGCTTCCGCATAAGCACGTCGCTCTCCAATGCCGGTGGCGACGGGATAGTCGAGATCCGTTTTGATCGGCATGATCTCGGGCAGCAGTTCTGAGATCGTCGCCGGGCGGCGTAGCCGGCGCAATACCAACTCGATGCGTTCGCGTGTGGCCCGCTGCTGCAGCCGCATATGGATCATGCGGCGCTTGGCACTGGCCGCCGAATAGGCAGAAAGCCCATGCCCTTCCAAGAGCAGCTCGGGGGCAAAGTCCAGGCAGCGCTCAATGGAACGTGAATGCGCCTTGGCATCGCCGATCGGATAGGGGCCGAGCGGCGTCGGGTAATGCATGATATCACCAGGATAAAGCGTGCGCGTGTTGGGATTCCATAATCCGATATGTCCCGGGCAATGGCCTGGGAGGTGTACCACTTCGAGCTTGAGACCGCCAACATCGAGAATGTCGCCATCCTCCACGATGCGGTCGACCTCGACCGGTCGGTTCCAATAAGTGCGGACGGTTTTCGGGTCGGCCAAGCCCAGGCTTTCACCAGGAGCCAGGTTAAAATCTTCAAGGACCTGTTCCGGTGTCACGCCGAACCGCATGATGTTCTCGGGCCGCGTCACGATCAATGGATCCTCGATCACCGGCCGATCGGCGGGATGGCAGACGACTTCAGCGCCGTAGCGTTCCTTCAACATCGCTGCGTTGCCGACATGGTCGTAATGGAAATGCGTGATGAAGAGATAACGGAGATCATTCTTCTCCTTGTCGAGCAGGCTGATCAGAAACTCTCCCATACCGTTGTTGAACTCCGGTAAGGTCCAATTTCCACTGTCGATTAGCAGATTCTCGCCCTGTCCACGGATAAGATAGACGCCGCTTTGGACGTAGCCATCCAGTTCGTCGCCGGCAAGCGGCCCGTGAATGCCCGGTATGCCCCACCCGTCTGGCGTCTCCGCCCAAAAGAATATCATGTCTACCTACTCCACATCTCGCCCCAGACATTCTGGCGCGTGCGCTGACCAGAACCGTCCACGCCTTGGTTACTCCTATTCATCAGATAGAGAATGTTCCGACTTTGTAGCAAGCGTTAATGCTCTTCCATTTGGTTCCAAGTGACGCTCACCGCTGCGGATATCTATGCTAGCTTCTTTTCTCATTAGGAAATTTCCTTCTCTTGACGCAGCATCAGTACCATGCGCCACTAATCCCTACTCCTCGAGTAGGAGAAGCGCAAAATATCGCTCCAAAAGGAGTTAGCGAACAACCACCAAGCGGGGGATTCTATGCAAGTGACCCGCTCCATCGCTGTCCCCTGAGCAGAAGCATCCCACCGAGCAATAGGCTTATCGATGAGAAAACGCCTGATCCTCAACGGCTTCTCGATGAATGTGGTATCTCACATCTATCACGGACTCTGGCGCCACCCGGATACGAGTCAGGTCGAGTTCAATAATCTCGAAACGTGGGTAGAGCTTGCGCGCCTTCTGGAGGTCGGAAAGTTCGATGCGCTGTTCCTGGCAGACGTGATCGGTGTCGATCCGGCCTATAAGGGTTCGTGGGACACTTACGTCAGAGAGGCGGTACAAATCCCTTCCAACGACTCTGCTGCGTTGGCGGCGGCTCTTGTCAGCGTTACCGAGAATCTCGGCATCACCTTCACAAGTTCGATTCTGTCGGAGCATCCGTTCAGTTTCGCGCGTCGGCTTTCCACGCTCGATCATCTGAGCAGGGGCCGCATTGGCTGGAACATCGTCACGAGCGTCAGCCACAACGCGGCGCAGAATTTCGGCCTGGAGCGGATCGTCGCGCATGATGAGCGCTATGCCTGGGCCGATGAATATATGGATGTCGTTTACAAGCTCTGGGAAGGCTCGTGGGACGACGATGCGGTTTTGGCAGATAAACATGCCGGGATCTACGCCGATCCAGATAAAGTGCATCGGATCTATCACAGTGGGAAGCACTACCGCGTGATGGGCCCACACTTGGCGATACCCTCGCCGCAGCGGACGCCCGTCCTGTATCAGGCGGGCTCCTCGAAAAGGGGGCGCGCCTTCGCAGCGCATCACGCAGAGGGGACGTTCATTGTTGCCAACAATCCCGAGGGGGCACGCAAGGCGATTGCTGAAACATCGCGATACGCGGTGGAAGCGGGGCGCGACCCGTCGGACCTGCTGTACATACAGGGGCTTTCATTCGTCGTCGGCAGCACCGAGGAAGAGGCGCGACGCAAATCCCGCGAGATCGACGAGTATGTCAGTTTCGACGGATTGGCGGCGCACATTAGCCGCGATCTTGGCATCGATCTGGGACGGCTGGATCCGGACCGGCCAGTGGACGAATACGGCATCCAGGGCCTGCAGGGTTACGTCCGCTTGTTCGAGGAAGGCCATCCAGGCAAGCGCGCGACGGTCGCCGACCTTGCGCAGGCGCTATCCTATAATGGCCGCATCGTTGGAACACCGGAGGGTATCGCCGATGAGCTGGAGCGTTGGCAGGACGCAGGTGTCGGCGGTGTCAACGTCATGTACCAGCGCACGCCCGGCTCTTTCCGCGACTTCATCGAGCATGTGATTCCGGAACTGCAGAAGCGCGGTCTCGCCCAGCGCGAATATGCGCCCGGGACGCTGCGTGAGCGACTGTTCCCCGGTCGCCCCGCACGGCTGCTCGACCGACATCCGGCTGCTCGCTTCCGCGGTACTTTCACCAGTTCCGCCGGCGTGGCGCCGAGCCAGGTAGACACCGCTGTCAATTGGGCCGCCGCGGAATAGACCTCCCCAAGCGCGTAACATTCACAATCGCTTGCCGCAGGGTTGAAACATGCATCCGACGAGAAATCCGTGCACTCCTCCCGATCTCGGGCAACGCCAGGTGATCGACCGGCATATGGACCGGCTGGACTGCCGGGGGATCTCGCGTCGAGATTTTCTGTCGATCACCTCCGCGGGGCTGGCAGCTACGGCAGCGGCGGGCGCGATGGGCCGCCCATCCACCGCCGTCGCTGCCCCGAGCGGCAAGCTTGCCTATCTCGCCTGGACCACACGTGTCGAATATATGGTTCAGGCCAGCAAAACGATCGAGGCAGCGTGCAAGGCACTTGCCCTCCGCTATACGCTGCTCGACGGTCAGTTCGACAGTCAGCGCCAGTTCAACCAGTTCGACGAGCAGATCGTGAGTGGTACGCAGGCGATCATTCTGCACGCCTCGGATGGCTCGGCGTTGCGGCGAGAGGCTCAGCTTGCCACGCAGAACGGCGTGTACTTCGCCAATGTCTGGGCGACCCTGCCTTGGTTCACGCCGTTTGATGCGTCCGAATACTACACGCTCTACGCGGTGCCGGAGGAGTTCGTCGCCGAACGCGGTGTGACTACGGAACTGCTGAAGGCGGTGACCGCGCAGTTCGACGGTGGCAACATCATTGGCGTCACTGGTGTGCCCGGTTTTTCCACCGACACCGTGCGCAGCCGCGGACGCGACGCTGCGTTCAAGAACTTTCCAAAGACGCGGCTCGTCGGCCAGTTACCCGGCAACTTCAACCGGGAAGATTCGCTGAAGGCGACAGAAGACCTGCTGGCGCGCTACAAGAACGTCGTTGGTGTCGTTGGGCAGAACGACGACGTAGCACAGGGCGTGATCGCGGCATTGCGTGCCGCCGGCCTGCGCCCCGGTAAGGATGTGCTGGTTGTCGGGGCCGACGGCACGACGGAAGGCGCCATTGCCATCAAGAACGGCCAGCAGCTCGCAACCAGCGCTAATATACCGGCCTTCTTTGGCGCCATGTTCACCGCGCGTCTGTACGACGTCACGCACGGCTGGAAGCCGCGTGCAGCCGAACGGATGTTGTACTGGCGGTCGGTCATCATGACCAAGGCTAACGTCGACTCATACCTAAGCCGCTACGTCGACAACGGCGGAATCGAACCTTTCGACTACCAGCTCATGTCCAAGGTTCTGCACCCGCATAATTGGGATCCGCAGGGAGAAGTGTTCCCGCTGGATATCGACGAGGAGTGGGCCGGAATTCCAAAACCCGAAGGATGGACCTACCCCAAGGCGTATCTCGACGCCAAGAAAAACGGAGAATGGACTGCCGTCGTCGAGGAGTACAGAGATCATTACAAGATCCCGTTCTTCGGCCCGTCACCCAACAAACCGGCCTGATTTGTCCAACAGCATCCGACGAGAGGGGCCCGGAATGACCGGATGGAATAATCGCCTTCGACTGCCCGATTTCAGCAACCGCAAGGTACTGGACGGGCACATGGAGCGGCTGGACACACACGGTGTATCTCGCCGCGAGTTCCTCGAGCTGGCTTCAGCCGGCGCCGCCGCTGCGGCCGGTGCCGGCGCGCTCGGCCTGCCCGCGGTCGCGGTGGCCGCGCCGTCCGGCAAGCTTGCGTTCCTGACCGCGTACTACCGCAATGAGTACAATCTCATCGCCGACAAGGCGTTCGCCGCCGCCACCGAGGCGTTCGGCATCGGCTACACTGTGCTCGACGGCAATTTCGACAGCCAGCTCCAGCTCAACCAGTTCGAGCAGCAGTCGGTCGTAGGCGTCACCGCCGCGATCTTCAACCTGGCCGATGGCAGCTCGATTCGCCGCATCGCCAATATTGCGTCGGCCAACAAGATCTATGTGGGCAACGTCTGGGGCATGCTCGCCTGGTACACGCCTTTCGATGCCGACGAGTATTACACGCTCTACGCGGTTCCGGACGAAATCACTGCGGAACGTGGAGTAACCGAACAGTTGCTCAAGACCCTTACCGACAAATTCGGCGGTGGGAACGTCATCGGTGTGACCGGCGTGCCTGGGCATCTGACCGACATCGCGCGCAGCCGCGGCCGCGATCTCGCCTTCAAGGAGTATCCGAAGACGAAGCTGGTCGGCGAGCTGCCCGGAAACTGGAACCGCGAGGATTCTCTGAAGGCCACCGAGGATCTGCTCACCCGCTACAAGGACGTGGTCGGCGTCGTTGCTCAGAACGACGACGAGGCGCAGGGTGTACTGGCCGCACTGAAGGCAGCCGGCATCGTGCCAGGGCAAGACATCTACGTCGTCGGCGCGGACGGCACCAGCAATGGCGCGCGGGCCATCGCCGATGGCGAGCAACTCGCCACGAGCGCCAACAGCCCGGCCTTTGCCGCCGGCCTGTTTACTGCACGCATCTACGACGTCACGCATGGCTGGATTCCGCGTGCCTCCGAGCGACTGCAATATTGGCATTCTATTATCACGACGAAGGCCAATGTTGGGCAGTACCTGGGGCGGTTCGTTGACAATGGTGGTGTCGAGCCGTTCGATTACCGTCGCATGTCGAAGGTGTTGTTCCCGACCGACTGGGATCCGCAGGCCGCGATCGTTCCGTTGGATATCGATCATGAATGGGGCACGCTGCCGAAACCGCAAGGCTGGACCTATCCCCAGGCCTATGTGGCTGCCAAGCACGATGGCGAGTGGGAAATCGTGACGGCGGAATACGAGGCGCATTACAAGATCAAGCTCGACGGCCCGTCCCCGCTGAAGCACGCGTGATGTCGTATCTTCCGCCCTCGCCAAGCGCTCACGCCGAACCGGCTGGAAGGGAGCCGATGCTCAAGGTGCGCGGGCTGTCCAAGCGTTACGAGGGCAATGCGGTGCTTGAGGATGTCAGCTTCAGTACCGTACGCAACAAGGTGGTGAGCTTCGTCGGCGAGAATGGCGCCGGCAAATCGACCTTGCTGAATATCCTCAGCGGATTGGTGACGTCTGATGCCGGAGAGATGTGGCTGCTCGGCAAAGGCTATCGACCGCGCGGCTACGGCACGGCAGTCCGTCTTGGCGTCACACGGGTGTTCCAGGAACAGACGCTGGTCTTGAACGTGCCGGTGTACGAGAACCTCTTGCTGGGGCTTGAGGACCAGTTCGATCGCGCCAGCCAGTGGGTGGACAAAGCGTCGATGATCGCCGCGGCCGAGAGGATCGTGGAAACCGCGGGCATCGACATCGACGTGCGCCGTCGCACCGGGCTCTACGACTTCTCCAAGCGGCAAACGATTGAAATCGCTCGAGCGTGCCTGGCCTCTCACCTCGTGCTCGGGGTCACGGTGCCGTTGGTCCTGCTCGACGAGCCGACGTCGGCGCTCGACCAGCAAGATGAGCAGGCATTCTTCCGGCTCATCGAACGCATGAGGGCGATCGGTTCGCTGATCTTCGTCTCGCACCGCCTAGCCGAGGTGCTAAGCGTATCGGACGAGATCCACGTGCTAAAGGACGGCCGCCTCGTGGCTTCGTTGGACGCGGACAAGGCCGACGAGGCGATGTTGCACGAGCTCATGGTCGGGCGTGAGCAGGTGGTCGACTACTATCATCTGGGACGGCAGCAGTTGATCGGTCCAGATCGGCCGGTGGTGCTGCGGCTGGAGGACCTCGCACACAATGGCTCCTTTGAGGATGTCAGCATCGAAGTCCACGCTGGTGAGGTCGTCGGCATTGGTGGACTGCTCGATTCCGGCAAGAGCGCACTCGGCCGAGTCGCATCCGGCGTTGACTTGCCGACTGCGGGGACGGTAGCCCTGGCAGACGATGCGCCGGGTCGGCCTGATATCGTCGCCTTCGTCGGTCGTCGGCTCGGCTATGTACCGGCAGAGCGCCTCGCCGAGGGCCTGATCGCACCATTCTCGGTTACCTGGAACATCTCCCTGGCAAGCGGGGGCGACCTCCTTGCCACGCGGTTCGGCTTCTGGCGCTGTCGTCAAGAGATACGGACCGCCGCCGACTATATCGAAAAACTTGCCATTCGGTCCGGCACCCCGCGGCAGGTCTGCACCCGCCTGTCCGGCGGCAATCAACAAAAAGTGGTTCTGGCGCGCTGGCTCTCGCGCGATCCGCTCGTGCTGGTGCTCGACAATCCGACACGGGGTGTCGATGCTGGCGCGAAGGAGGAGATCTATCGGATCATCCGCGATCTGACCGATCGCGGTGCCGGAATCCTGCTGATCACTGACGAGCTTCTGGAGCTGATCGGCCTGTCCAACAAGATCCTGATCATGCAGCGCGGACAGATCGTCGCGGAGGTTCCGGCGCCCGCCGCAGCCAAGCCGACGGAGCGTGAGCTCGTGGCGCGGATGCTGCCGCAGGGGACGGTGCGGCCTGCCGCGCCCGATCCGGTGCGAGCTGATCGTCGTGCGGATCACATGGAGCAGGTGACATGAGCGGAGCCTCCGTGCCGCTGGCTGGTCCTGCCAGGCTGTCGGCAACGTCCCGACTGGAAAAAAGCCTGTGGCTGCCAATCGCTGTCGTCGTCGTGCTGACGTTGTTCTTTTCGTTCGCTACCGATTCATTTGCCAGCTTGCGCAACTTCACGGCGATCACGGGCCAGGCGGCGACACTGCTGATCGTTTGCTTGGGATCGACCTTCGTCATCCTGATGGGGAGCATCGATCTTTCGGTTGGCGCGATCGTGCTGCTGGTTGGTGCGGCCAGTGTGATGGCGCTGAATGCTTGGCATCTGAGCCTCGCGGTGATCCCGCTTGCCGCGTTGCTGGGCGCGATTCTCGGCAGTGTCAACGGGCTGATCTACGTGCGCGGACGCATTCCATCCTTCGTCGTCACACTCGGTACGCTATCGATGTTCACGGGAATCGCCCTGCAAATCTTGCAGGGCCGCGCCATCGAGTACGACGACAATGTCTTTGACCAAATTGCCATCGGGCAGTTGATCCACCGGCTGCCGAACATCGCCCTGTGTGCGGTCGTAGCATGGCTCGTGGTGGTTGTGGTAGCGGCGCGGACGCGGTTCGGGCGCTACATGTATCTGATCGGTGGCGGGGAGGCGGTCTCCCGCACGTCGGGCGTGCCTGTCGCACGCTACAAGGTTTATGCCTTCACACTATCGGGACTGCTTGCCGGCGTTGGCGCGGTGCTCTCGGTCGCCCGTCTCGGGGCGGCCGGCCCTTCACTAGGGTCCGATCTTCTGCTTAACAGCTTGGCGGCCATCGTGGTCGGCGGAACTTCGCTCGCCGGCGGCACGGGTGGCCCGCACCGAACGCTGATCGGGGTACTGATCATCTCGATCCTGGACAACGGCCTGAACCTGATGGGTGTGTCGCAATACACGCAGTTGGTCATCAAAGGTGCCGTCGTTGTTGCTGCGGTATTGGTTAGTCAAGAACGTGTGCGTACAGGAGTGGTCAAGTAGGAGGA